>JBQTJD010000079.1:0-5336 GCA_052387475.1 Anaerolineales bacterium
ACTGTTTGATCTTGCGGAAGAGCTTGTCCACATTGCACGGGTTCTCACCGAGCAGCCGGCTCTTCAGCATTAGCGCGTAGTTCTTGCTGGCGAAGTCGCGCACCTCACCGTAGCCACTGATGCCCTGATTGGTGTCAATACGGATGAGGGTGAAACGCCAGTGATCCCATGCGACGGTGGCCGTGCGCAGGTCGATGATTTTGAGTTCGCTGGGCCGCGAGTGCGCGCGGGCGTGGTCTTCGGGGCGTAGCCATTTGGGCTTTGATTTTGATTGCGTAGCCATTTGAGATTCCAACTTCGTATCGAATTACGCGAATTTTGCGAATAAAAATTCGCGCCCATTCGCGTAATTCGATGCGAAAGTCCCCTACTTGTTGTTTGCCTTCTTCCACGCTTGAAAGTCGGCTTCGATGTCGTCGCGCCAAGTCGGTACATCAATCTCGCCGCTGGTGTACTTGCCCTCGTCGAGCCGAAGCTTGCCGAATTCGTCGCGGACGCGGATGGCTTCGCTGCGCTCGACTACTTCCTGCGCCAGATGTGGCGGGATAAAGATGATGCCGGTCGGCGTGCCGAGCATCACATCGCCGGGCAGCACCGTCACCTCGCCGATGCGGATGGGGATGTTGAGGCCGGCCAGCGTCACGTCAGCGATGGCGGTCGGGTCCACGCCGCGCACGTAGAAGTTCACGTCCGTCAGTTGCACCAGGCCTTGATAATCGCGGATGCCGCCATCAATCACCGCGCCGGCATGCGTACGTGTGCGCACCGCCGTGCCGAGGTTGTCGCCGACCACCGTGCCATCCTTCACTTTGCCGAAGATGTCCACCACCATCACATCATTGGTTTGCAAGGTTTCGATGATCCACGAGTTCTGCCCGCCGATCTTGCCGCGCCCCTCGCGCACGCCGGCCTGTTGAATAGCGTCGTGATAATCGGGCCGGTGTGGGAGGAACTGCGCCGTCACTGCGCGCCCCACCGTGATCTTGCCGGGATGCGTTTCTTTCCACTCGCCGGCAAACTGGCGAACGTAGTCATGCTCACGCAACACGCCCCACGCTTCTTCGGTGGTCACCAGTTTCATGCGCTCGATTAAGTCATCAGGCACACGCGGGCGCCCGTCAGGGAAACGCTCGAAGGGGTTGAGGGCCGTGAGTTCAATTAAATCTTCACGTGAGGGTTGGATATGCATCGGGTCTCCGGTAACAGAGACTCTAAGGGTCTTAGGCGAACCGAAGGTTCGCACACCCTTAGGGCCTGAAAGTTTATTGCGACCACTTCGTCGGGCGGCGATCCCACCGATGTTGGCGCAGTTGCCGAATCAAATCCGGCGGCAGCCTGCCTGCGTTGCTGGTGGCGGTGTTCATCTCCACATTTTTGATTTTGCGCATGCCGGGGATGATGGTGCTGACGTCGGGATTGCTCAGGATGAAGCGCAAGGCCATCTCCGGCAGAGTCATCCCCGAAGGCACAACGGGCCGCAGGGCATCGGCGCGCGCCACGCTGGCTTTGAGATTTTCCGGATTGAAGTAGCCGTTGCGCCAATCGCCCTCCGGCCAACGGCTGTCGAGCGTGAGCGTGCCAGTCAGCGTGCCTTCGTCGAACGGCACGCGCGCGATCACGGCGATGTTCAACTCGCCGCACACCGGAAACGGCTCATCCTCCGGCGCTTGATCGAAGATGTTGTAGATCACTTGCACCGCGTCAATCACTCCGGTGCGTAGCGCGCGGATGGCGTTCTCCGGTTCCCAACGATTGAGGCTGATGCCCGCCGCACGGATCAGCCCCTCGCGCTTCAAGTCATCCAGCGCCCGCTGCCAGCGCGCGTCATCAGCCCATGAGTCGTCCCACACATGAAATTGAATTAAATCAATTTGACTCAGCCCGAGGTTTTGCAGGCTGCTCTCGACGTACTGCCGAATGTGGTCGGGCGGGAAGGTGTCATCGAGGGGATAGTCACTGCGCGCCGGCCACTTGAGATTCCTGGGCGGGATTTTGCTGGCGACGTACAGCTTTTTGTCGGGATGTGAGCGCACGAGTTGGCCGAGCAGCCGCTCGCTGTGGCCGCTGCCATACGCCCACGCAGTGTCGAAGAAGTTGCAACCCAGTTCCACTGCGCGCTGCAACGAGCGCAGCGTCTCTTCGTCGTCGGAGCCAGTCCAGCCTGCGAGCCCCCACATCCCGTAGCCGATGTCGCTCACCTGCCAGCCCATTCGCCCGAAAGTGCGGTATTGCATGATTACCTTTCAAGTAGAGACGCCGTCGCTGGCGCAACATTCGTTGCGCCGCTTATGCGGCGCGTCTCTACACTTGTTCGTGCCTCCACCCCAGCACTCGCTCGGCCTTGCTCGAATCAAAAAAGCTACGGTTGCCGCTCAGGTCGCCGCGCACCGGAACATGCGGGAAGAAGCGTTGCGCCAGTTCGAGCGAGGGTGTGTCCGTCACCGTGTCGGGCGCGACGATGTAAAACACTTCGTGACCTTTGAAATCCGCCGTCACCCCGAGCAGACAGGCCCGCGCGGCGGCCTCCGGTCGCGTATAGGCCCACAGTTGTTTTGCCGTCTCCGGCCTCGGTTCGAACACCTCCGCCGCCATCGCGCGCTCGACCACCCAGTGAAAGCGCAGGCTGGCGATGACCATGTGCTCGTAGCGCCGCGCTATCGAGTCGGCTTGCATCTCGCAAATCCATTTCGATAAGCCGTACGGTTCTTCGTTGTAAGTGGGATGTTGCTCGTCGAGCGGGAAGTAGTCGAAGTGCGCGGCGCGGCTGTACGACAGCCCAAGGGCGTTGACGCTCGAGGCCTGACATACGCGCGTGATGCCGACCTCAGCCGCCGCCCGCAACGCGTTGTAACTGCCCATCACGTTGTTGTGATGGACGACGGGATCGGGGTGATTCCCTGGCGAGGGGATGGCAGCCAGATGGATCAGCGCATCGCATCCGCGCAGCGCGCGTTCGACCTCATCGTAGTTTGTGATGTCAGTCAGCACGAACGGAACGCCGGGCTGTGCGACAGGCGGGGCCGCGCGGTCAATGTTGACGGCGCTGTGCCCGTGTGCTAAAGCGAGTTCGATGACGACGCGGCCAATGCCGCCGCTGCCGCCGGTGATTGCAATACGCATATTCAAACCTATAACGAGGCAGGGGTGAGGGGTTGGGGATTAATCCCTCACCCCTAATCCCTAACTCGCATAAACCGCCTGCCGCAAGCCGCGAATGTAGCCGATGGCATACAGCCGCCCAAACGACGAGTAGCCGGCGTTCTCGTTGCTGTCACCTTCCACGGTCGGCACGTGGTCGGGCCGCAACACACCCTCAAAGCCGATGTCTTTGTACGCCTGCATACAGGCCAGCATGTCGGTCTTGCCCGCGTCGTGCCACGTTTCCTCGAACTTCTCCGGCGTGCCGGCCACATCACGGAAGTGCACGAAAAAGATTTTGTTCTGCCGCCCGAATTGGCGGATGACGCCGGGCAAATCATTCGTCATCAGCGTGAAGTTGCCCTGACACAGCGTGAGGCCGTTCATCGGGCTGGGTGCGAGGTCGAGCAAGCGCTGATAATTCTCCACGCTGCGCATGATGCGGCCCACACCTCGGATGGGCGAGAGCGGCGGGTCATCCGGGTGCATGGCGAGTTTCACGCCCGCCTTCTCTGCGATGGGCAGCACTTTCTCGAGGAAATATTTCAGCGTCTCCCACAACTTTTCTTCGCTGATCGGGCCATGCTCGGTGGGCGGCGCGTCCTTCATCAGCGCATTGTCGAAGCTGGTGACGACCGAGCCGCCGCGCGAGGGCGTGTTGGTTCCGGTACGCAGCCAGTCGAAGTCGGCCATCCATTGATAACACCATACCGGAATGCCGAGCTTGCCCATGTTCTCAATTAGCGTGCACACGGTGGCGATTTCCTCATCCCGCCCCGGCAGGCCGCGCTTGGCGTTGTTGAGCGGGGGCCGCGACTCGATGACGGCCAGGTTGAAGCCACCACTCTCGTAACGTTGCTTCATCCACACGAGCGGCAAATAGTCCCACGGCGCGTCGCTGCCATTGAACCGTTCGTCGAACGGCAGGCCGCCAACGGCGTAATCCACGCCCGCTTGCTTGGCCAGCCTCCACAGTGGCGAGGGGGTGGGAGGCAGAAACTCTGCAATCTGAATCATGGTTCTCCTGTAATGTTGCGTTACGGACGCATTACGTAGTCTGTCATGTAGAGGCCATTGGCTTCGCTTAAGTCGGGCCTTGAACGCCGCGAGGACGTGAGTTGAGAGCGGATCAACGTTCAATCGTTCTCCAGCAATTCCACGATCGCGCCGAAGCGCTCCTGCCCATCCAAATACGCGTACCGGCCACCCTCGTAATCGCCGCGATGCACCAGCGGCAACCCCTGCGCTTCCAACACAGGCAGCAGGCCGGACAGACCGTTGACCTCAAACGCGATGTGATGCAGGCTGGGGCCGTGCGCGGCCAGTTGATCGTGCCATGTGCTAGGTTCGCCGATCGGCTCAATCAACTCCAGCGTGACTTGGCCGAGCGGGAAGAAAGCGAGCTTGGCGCGAGCGGGCGATGACTGCCCCCGATACTCGGTATGCGCGGTCTCCACCGTGTCGGTGATGATGATGGCGGGCATCGGGACACCGAGCACGTACGCCCAGGCTTGCGCCGTCGCTTCAATGTCACGGACGACCAGCCCGATTTGCGTGATGGTTTGGGAGGTCAGAGGTGCGGATTTCATATAGTCCTTTCAATTTGCATCAACGGCGTCTCTTCGAATTGAGATACACAAACCACAACTGCCGATATTCCACCGAACCGTCGGGCTGCGGGTCGCCACGCCACAGAGCGAAGAACGGCGGATACTCATCGCAGATCAACTCGCTCGGCGGGCATGGCGCGGCGAACTCCACGGCGCCGAGTTTCACCGAAAATGTCGGCGGTGGGATGACGCGCTCATAGACCGCAACAACGCCAAGCGGCAAGACTGCGCATGGCACACCTACGACGACGCACAAGCCCATCACGCCGGCCACTAGCCAGGCTACTCGTTGCCGAAAAAGGCGTCGTTTGTGACGCTTGTTATCATCATGCACCGACGTTCGTTTCATCTTGGCTCACAACAGTCACAAGCGTCCTGAGCGGAGCGGCGCGTCGTTCGCCGCGTAGTCGAAGGGCGCTCTCTTGTTAACGGCCAGGGTGCATCCTTCGACTGCGGGCCGGAACTACACCGGCCCTCCGCTCAGGACGCTGTTGCTGTGCTCTGAGTTACCCATCCTGCATCACCGCGCCGCGCCCGCCGTCAATCAACACCGTCGTGCCGGAGATGTAACCGGCCAGCGGGCTGCAC
>JBQTJD010000080.1:0-15822 GCA_052387475.1 Anaerolineales bacterium
TCCAGAAGCCGAGGATGGCTTCGCCGGTCTGGGTCCACTTGGGATCCGTCACCTTGTGGGTAGCAGCGTCGAACCAGGCGTAGCCCAACCACAGCCGGGGCAGGAGCCACACCAATCCAAAGCGCGGATCGGTGAGCAGTTTCTGCACGAGCGGTGGGTCCTGAATGACTTCCCCTTTGCGATTGAAGAAAGCGGCCATTGTCTCGTCTCCTTTTTGAATGCAGCCCAATGGGCTTTGAATGTGACCGTTGCCGGACCGTTTTTGTCCGGCGTTGTCTACATTCTAGGGATTAGCCGCTGGACAAGAAGTGACAATCAACACCGTTTATGGGTTGAGTTTGTCATGTTTGGGAGTGATTACCCGTATGGCTTACAACCGTCCTAGCCGACACACATGGCACCCAAATCAACCAAACGCGAGCAGAGTGTTTGCCGCCAGTGGCTGTCAGGGGCTATGGCCTCACTACCAGCATCGAAAAACCCTGGCTGTTGCGCAAGACTTTCTCAGTGACGCTGCCATAAATCCACTTTCGGACCTCACTGAGACCATGCGTGGCCATGACGACCACATCAATGTCGAACGACTCGGCATATTCCAAGATGGCGCTGGCAGCCGGTTCCGTGCGTATGATCCTGTTCACCTTCATGTTCCGTGGAACGCGAGTTTTGACCAATTCATCTAGATAAGCCTCGGCGGCCTGCGCCAGCTCATCGCGCGCGCGCAGGCCCAACCCGTGCTCTGCACGCTCAAACTCCTCCAATTGCCATTGGGGGATTTCTTCGATAGCGCGCAGCAGGGCCACGGATGCGCCAAACGCGGAAGCCACTTCCAAAGCGGGCGCCAACGCTTTTTCAGAGAAAGGTGAACCATCGAGCGGGATCAGCATCCGGTTGAGAGGGGCTTCCGATCGAATCACCAGCACCGGACACGCCGCGTGCCCCAGCACGCGTTCGGTGACACTACCCATAATCCAGCGCGTGACACCCGAATAGCCATGCGTGGACATCACAATCAGGTCGGCCTTCAGCCTTTCGGCCGTGGTCAGGATGGCGTTTGCCGGGCTGCCATCGGCAACTATGGACTCGAGTGTCAGGTTGGGGCGCGCCAGTGTGCGTTCGATTGTCTTCAGGTAATCTAACGCCTCCCTGCGATTGTGGGCGAGAGTGGCATCTAATCCACGCAGACTGTAGTTGCCGTACAACTCTGCTGTGGGCACGAAAGCGACGCCCACTATCGGCGCACGGAGCAACGTGACGCGGCTTCCCTCCAACTCTCCGATCTTGAGCGCTGGGGCGATGGCGCGTTCGGAGATTGCCGAGCCATCCAGGGGGATTAGAATGTGCTTAAACATCTTAGCCTCCACAACTGAGTGAATGCGGTGCTTGCCTTAGTGTCCCCTGGCTCTGGCCGTCTGGGCAGTGACGAATGTCCGGCGCTTGGGCGGAATTTGTTCCTGCTGTCGGTGTTGGTGAGCGAGGCAGTTGCTTACGACCTGCCTGGGGAGGTCGGCCACAGATTAAGGAAGGCAGTGACGCCGGCTACAGTGCGTCCTCGAGGTTGTGCTGGGCGGCTTCAGAGCGGTTGTAAACATCCAGCTTGTTGAGCAGGTTGCTGACAGAGTTGTGAACCGTGCCCCCGCCCCGTGGCAGTGCGTGTGCGATATCACGATTAGTTTTGCCAACGGCCACTCGTAACGGCACCTTGAGTATTGACCCATGCACGGCTTGCGGCACACCATCAGGTCGCCCCACGACATCTACGCGGCGATGATGCGCCGCACGTTGAACTCGAAACGCGCCAAGCGAGTGATGATGAAGTTGATCTTGGCCGTGCCGGTCACCGCCGCCACGACCTCCGCGTGCCGATTGCCGGCGGCCTGGAGCGCGTTGGGCACGGCGCTCCTGTCGATCAACACCGTCTCGGGAGGTAAGTCGCGTTGCGAGCAGTGCAACGTCCCGTCCGCTTCGTCGACCCGAATTGAATAAACATAAGGGACTGTTCGATTGTGGCAACGAAAACTCCCGCTGCGCTCAAGGCAACGAGAGTGGGCGTCGCTCTCGCGACAGAGAGTGGGAGTTGTGCGCCCTGAGGGTCTCGAACCCCAACCCAGTGCCTTTTAGGCATTGGGCAGCCCTTCCTTAGCGCCTCGGTTGGTTAGCACGGGGCGCGATCGCGTCAATACAACTATCCTCACGGATGGGTGGGGGAACAAGCCATGCGGCTAGAGGTGGGCACCACAGGGCTCGAACTCGTGACCTCACGGATGTGAACCGTGCGTTCGAATCGCACCCCCGCTACTACGAAAAAACACCGCAAATTACGGTGTTTTTTGATTCTTGGCTCGTACAAGAATTTTTAACCCGCGGGTCCGTGGTTCCAATCCTATTTTCGTAAGTCCGAAACACCGTCGCCTACTACCAATTGGCCGACGAAGTTTTTGTTTCTTAATGAAGACGTGGAAATATGGATGCGGATGACCCAAGGCTTGAACTGCTCTTCAATTGACCCAAATAACTGCCGAACTATGCACCCTGTCGATTATCGGAAGCCCTGCCCGACCTCTCCAATGATGATGGAACTATCAGTGCGTTGTGCTGCGACTTGTCCAGAGGTGTAATTAGACCCGTACGACATTGTGTGTCAATTGGGCCCAATGACTTGAAACCCTGCATGCGGTCGCTAAACTCAACTCACATGGATAGCTTGTAGACACACTACTGCGATTCCTAACACCCTGAATAATTCAGAAGGAACACCTCCGGTCACTAATGCAATGCAAACGCGCTTCGTGTTAAGCTCTCTCGCGTTGAGCCAGACAGCTCATTAGCATACGCCGAGAAAGGATTACACGGCAATGTCTCTCTCAGATGCGCAACGGGCGCAAGTGACGGCCTGGTTGGAACAACACCAGTTAGTCGCCAACTGCCCAATGTGCGCAGATATTGCTTGGGAATTCACCGAGCTATTAGTGGGGCTTTCAAGCCAGACTGGGACGATCCACTCACAAATCAGCCAACCGGCTCACCCGATGGTGCAATCGGTCTGCACCACCTGTGCCCATGTGCGCCTGTTATCCGCGCGAGTCATGGGGCTGGTGCCCTAACAAGGCTGGAGGAGAATTAAGAAAGATAGACCTACAATCTATATCCTCCTGGGGAGTACAATCAGGCCGTGAGCAATCCGCCGACGGCCTGTTCTTTATCATGAGGGCATTAATAACCCAGGAACAAGTTCATGCCTGAGCAGATTCGTGTGCTCGTAGCCGATGATCATAGTATCGTGCGCAAAGGGATAATGAACATCATCAGGGACATGATGCCAGGGGCGATCATCGGACAAGCGAGAGATGGAGAAGACGCCCTAAACAGGTGTCTAACCGAGTTTTGGGACTTGGTAATCTTGGACGTCACTATGCCCAAGCTAAGCGGCATCGAAGTGTTGCGTCAAGCTAAACGGCAACGACCCGAATTGCGTGTCATCATGTGCAGTATGCATGCTGGGCCGCAATATGAACAGTTATCTCTCAGACTGGGTGCCATGGGCTATGTCTCAAAAGCTGAAGCAACGGAGGAGCTTGAGCCCGCCATTCGTGCGGCCCTCCAGGGGCGAGGTATATCTTAGGCGACTTCGAAATCGTAACGCGCTCCCAAGTCGCGAGTGGCACGCCCGCCGGAGGGCATCCGACTTACCCCCTGAGGTCGCCACGAATTGCCACCCGCGGTGACATGCGCCATCGCTTAAGCGCAAGGCGGTAGATAAGCGGGCTAAACTCTTCAACGATTGGCCGGATACGTCGCCAACACAAACATAGGCTACGCCTAGCGCGTGACCTATTGGTGAAAACTAGCCGCTCATGTCGTTGACCGCGTCACGGCTTGCGCAGCCTGGCCGCCTTCTTCGACGATTTGGGCTTAGATTTCTTTGTAGACTTCTTACTGGCCGACTGTTTGCCAATTTTCGTGGGAGCCTTTTTGGCGGGTGCTTTGGCCGCGACCTTCTTGGTCGTTTTCTTCTTGGCGCTTTTCTTGGTCGGTTTCTTGACTGTCTTCCGGGCCGCCTTCTTGGCAGCATCCATCGCTTCGGCCAGGCGCGTAGGCAGGGCCTCGGGCGCTTCGTCGCCCACCACAATCTCATAGGCCGCCTCAAGCGAGAACGAGACCGGCGCCGCACCGGCATCCTTTGGACGTAGGGCAGATTTCGGGGCCGGCTGTTCATCTGGTGCAGAGGCGGTCGCGCCAGCCGGTGCAGGTGCCGCGTCAAAGGGGAGGCCCATCACTTGTTTGAAGTCGTTGAGTGAACCCACGAAGACATTTAGGTCGGTGTTCGCCGGCTTGCCGTCAGTGACGACGCCGTCCACCCGGCCCCGCTCAGAATACTGCCAGAACGTCCAGTTCGTCCAACTCTTGGGCAGAGCCGGCTTGTACTTGCCAGCCGCCAATTCTTCTAGCGCCGGCGAGCCGTCCTTCACCGGGTAGGCCGCCACCCACAGCGGATAGCCGGACACCCACTCGGGGTATT
The DNA here is from genome assembly GCA_052387475.1 of Anaerolineales bacterium. GTDB lineage: Bacteria > Chloroflexota > Anaerolineae > Anaerolineales > UBA6663 > JANWXR01. Next base: position 4,520 of record JBQTJD010000080.1, read on the forward strand.
TGCCGCCGATGAGCATGGTCGTGTTCCAATACCACGCCGCCGTGTAGATGATGGCCTTCCGCCCCAAGCGCTTCTCCACCTCGTCCAGCCAGATCTTCGAACCCTTCGCGTATGCGGCCGGATTGGTAGTCTTGGCTTCGATATCGAGCACTGGCAATAGCTCGCCGGGGTCGTCCCCCAAAGTCTTCAAATAGATGTCTACCTGTTTCATCGGATCGGCGTCGGGCATGAAGAAGTGGTAGGCACCGCGTAGCAGACCGGCCGCTTTGGCGCCGGCCCAGTGTGTCTTGAAGAGCGGGTCGGCAAACGTGGCTTGAGACGCTTTAACCACGGCGAAATCGATGCCGGCTCCCTTCACCTTGGCCCACTCTATGGTGGGTTGCCAACGCGAAACGTCTATGCCTTGAACGAATGACATGGGCATTCTCCTGAAAAATGGATTGGATAGAGGCGATTGTATGTCGCCCAACGCGACATAGCAAGTGTTGCGCTCTGTGAGGGTGCATTTCTCAATAGTGGTCGGTTTGCTCCAAGCCCGCGTCCTCGCGGGCGCTCTGGCAGGACATCCGTCCGCGAGGACGCGGACGGGGAGCGGGCGACCAAAAATCTGAAATGCACCCCTCTGTGACGCGCCGGTCACCAAACCGGGTTCCTTACCGCGTGGTCGACACGAATTTCTAAGGGACTTGTGCTGCACCCGACGCACGATTGTATGTGGCAGGGAGCAAGTCTTCAGCGAACCACGGGCGGTTGCCCATCAAACATTGCGGTTGCCGCGGCCGTTGCCGCGACTACGGTTGTTGGCAGATATCCCCGGCCAATCGGTAGCGCTCACATTCCTCGAGAGACAGGGCCCGATGAATCGCAGCGTGGACATTTTCTGCCAGAGCTACGCCGTCCAAAGGATAGAAACGAACCACACCATCGACGCCCGCCACAGCAAGTTCCTGGCCATTCGGCGAGATCGAGAGATCATTGCCGACGCTGGCCGAACCGGCGACGGTCAACGTCTCCTTCCAAGTCACTAAGTCCCAGAATTTGACCGACCGGTCCGTGCCGATTGAGGCCAGCGCTGTGGCGGTGAATTCCAGGCCGAAGACTTGCCCAGCATGCGCCCCGATACGGGTCAGCCGGTTACCAGTCGCCATATCCCAGATCACGATTTGCCCGTCGTCGTCGGCCGAGGCCAGAAAACGGTCATCGAGCGAGAACGCCATTGCGTTGACGGCGCCGAAATGCTCGACGAGTTCGTAGGTGCGCTCGCCGGTCTCCCGGTCGAAGACAATCACCGACCCGAAATCTGTCGCTACCGCCAGTCGAGCACCATCTCGGCTGAACGCCAACCCGGTGACCCGGGGGTCAGTCGTATCGAAATCAATCACACGATCGCCCGTGTCGCCATTCCAGATCTGGACGGTGCCATCCTCCGCGCCCGTGGCAATCCACTGCCCGTCCGGGCTATACGCCATCGCGCTGATCTCAATCGGGAATTCGAGGCCGTGAGACAGGGTCAGCAAGCTTGCGCCTGTACTCACTTCCCAAACGATTGCCTGGCCGTCTTCACTGGCCGACACCAGGCGATCGCCTGCCAGGTTATAGGCCAGTTCCGTCACCGATCGCTCGTGCTGACCGAGCATGCGGTATTCTTCAACCAGGCTACCGACCACGACACGGCCATCTTTCGTGCCGATTGCCAGCCGGTCACCCGGGCCGTAGAGTACGCTGATGACCGGCGACCCGAAGTCAAGGCCATTGACTCCGCCGCTCAGATCACCCCACCAGAGACGCAAAGTCCCATCCAGGCTGGTGGTCGCCAAGCGGGCAGGCCCAGCGAAAGTGACGGCGTACACTGCACCCTGGTGCCCGGTGAGTGTATAAAGGTTGCGGCTCGAGCGCACGTCCCAGACATTTACCTGCCAGTCGAGGCTGGCGGTGGCCATCCACGCGCCGTCCGGACTGAAAGCGATTGAGGTGATGTCGGCCGCATGGCCGATAAAGTCTTTGGAAGCGGGAAGATCAGTGCTGGTCGCCCGACCGGCGTCGCGTGCGGCAAAATAGCCTGGCAGATCCCACAAGGTCGCCTGGGCATCGGCGCTGGCCGTCGCCAGTTGGCTGTCCGGCGCAAAGGCCATCGTCGTTAACTGCTCGGCGCCGGTCAAGGTCAACGCCGGCTGGGTGGAGACGAACTCACCGGAGCGCAACCGATAGATGAAGACTTGGCCAGCGTAGCTGTCGGCGCCAGCTAACAGCTCACCGTCAGGGCTGACGGCCAGCAGATCGAAGAATATGTCATTTAGGGACAATGTCTGGATCAGGTCGCCAGTGGTTGGATTCCACAGGTTGATGACGCCGCTGTAATCGGCGGTCGCGAACCAGCGTCCCTCCGGCTCAAAGGCGACATAGGCCACAAAGGCCTCATTTTCTACGGTCAGGCGTGCCTCACCCTCCTCCACGTCCCAGAGCGTGGCCGTTCCATCGTCGTAACCTGCCAGCACCCGGCTTCCGTCAGGGCTGAAAGCAAGCGTAGTCAGCAACGTATCAGGCGGGCCGGCCAATACACGGGGCGTAAAGCTGTCATCCGCAGTATCGAAAAGGGCCAGCGCGCCATCCGCCTGGCCGACGGCCAGCCAGCCCCATGCTTCGTCGTAGGCGTTATAAGCCAGTGTCAAGCCGGCCCCTTCAAGTTCGATAATGTCAGTTAAGCGCGAGGCCTCGTAGGCCTGGTACAGCGCTTCCTTCGCCTCCCTCTGCCCGGCCGGTTCGGCCGCGCCCGCCAACGCTTGCTGCGCCAGGATCAGGCTGGCCTGCGGGTCGGCGTCCAGGTTGTTGTAGGCGGCCGCGATCAGGGCGCGGTTCTCGGCGAGTTGAGCCTGCTGCACAGCCACTTGCTCAGCAGCCTCCGCTTTGACTTTCTCCGTCTCGGCCTTGGCGCGTTCCGTATCGGCTTCTTGTTCTTTGGCGATCGCCCGTTGCTCATTGGCGACGGCGGTGGCCTGCGCGTCGCGCGCTTCCTGGGCGCTGGCCTCCGCCCGCTTGGAGCTGGCATCGGCCTGGAACCAGAACACGCCCGCAATCACGGCCGCGATCAACGCCAACCCGCCAACACCGGCCGCGATCCGTGTAAGAAGCTGCTGGCGTTGCGTGGCCCGCACCTGTTCTTCGGCGCGTTTCCTTTCCGACTCGGCGGCCTGTTGAGCGGCCGCGGCAGCGCGCGATTGTTCTTCAGCAATACGTTTGGCTTGCTCGAGTTCGCGCTGACGTTGCGTTTCTTGCTCGTGTGCTTCGCGCTCTGCGTCTTCGCGCGAGGCGGCCAGGAAGTCCGCCTCCATTTGATTCATCTCCGCCGCATTTTCCTCCGCCCACTCGCGAGCCTCAAGAAGCTTAATGCCGCGAAGAAGCACCTCGGGCGCGCGCACCATGGACTCCCACTCGCGGGCCGCGCGCGTCAGGTCGCGATGGATCTTCAGGGCAGCGCGGTTGGCATTCACCCACTCGCGGTACGTGGGCCATTCGCGGATCAAGGCCTCATGTGCGACCTCGGCGGTCTTGTCGGTGGTCACGATCAGGCGGTTATCCACCAGCTTCTTAAGCACGCTTTCTGCCAGAGGACGCTCGTCAGCCCGTGGGTGGAGTTCCTCCAATTCGGCCCGCCGGCGTGTGTCTTGCGTGCCTTCGCCCAACTCCACCAGTTTAAGAAAGATGCGGCGCGCGATAAGTTGATGTTCCGGTGGCAGAGCTTGGTAGATGGCCTCGGCGGTTTTGGCAATGGCTCCGCGGATGCCGCCCGCATCGTTGTAGCCGCGCAGCGTCATGGTGCGCCCACGCCGACGCTTCCATGTTTCGAGCAGTGCATGCTGCATCAGAGGCAATGCGCCCGGCTCGTCACCCACTTCCTTCAAGATCAAATCCACGAGGCCCGGCTCAATATCCCAGCCATTCACCCGGGCCGGCTCCTCAATCGCGCGGCGCAGTTCGTCCTTATTCATCGGGCCGACAAATTCTTGGAGAGTCGCCACCGCCTCGCGCAGATTGGCGTACTGCGCGCAGTAGGCGTAGAAGTCGGCCCGGAAGATGATGATGACGATGGTCGCGCCGTTCGCGACTTCGGTCGAGGCGTAAAGGAGCGCATCAATGAAGGCCTTGCGCTCACTCTCGTCTTTAGTCAGAGTGAAGATTTCTTCGAACTGATCGACAACGACGAGCACACGGTGGGCGTCCGGACGGCGACTGAGGAGTTTGAGGCTGCGCAGATGGAGTGCGCGCTTGTCAATCGCTAGATCATCAATGAACGTGGTGGTGGCTGTGGCGGACTCTTCATCCCGAGTCAGGGCGGCCGCCAGGGCATCGAGCGGTTTGACCCCCGGCGTCAACGTAAACGTCATCCATGACTTGCTGCCCTCAGGTGGGAAGGTGCCATCGTCCAATTGCGCCCCGCGCGTAAGGGCCGGCAGCAGGCCCGCGCGCACCACCGAGGACTTACCGCTGCCCGACGCGCCGATGATGATGGGCAGAAAGCGGCTCAGGCGCAGTTTGCCCACCAACTTGGCGGTCAGCGCCTCGCGGCCATAGAACTTGTCGGCGTCCTTTTCGCCGAAGTATTCCAATCCCTTGTAAGGGGGTTCGCCCGGAGCGGGTGCGTCCTCATCCAAGTCGGCGCCAAACAAGTGCCCATTGCGAATCCGCATAAACAGCACCGGGATCGCCCACTCCGTGCGTTTGGCGTCGAAGACTTGTAAACGCGCCTGGTTGAGCGCACGATCGACCTGGCCGTGCTCGGCCAGTCGTGTGTAAAACTCCCCGGCCAACAGGCGGGCTAGTTCCACCGGGACCTGCGCTTGCATCGCCACCACGGCGGGCACGCCCGCCTGTACCAACTTCGGCCCCAGACCCACAAACGGAGTCTCCGCCTGCTCCTCACGCGTGGCGCTCTCGCACGCAACCAGGAAGACGAGATGCGGCAGTGTGCCCAACGCGGTGAACATCGAGACAATTTCCTCGTCACGTACGGCCTGCCACACGCCATCGGCTTTTTCCAGATACAGCGCCGCCGTCCCCTCACCGCGCTCGTTTTTGCGCCGGAAGGCGCCGTGTCCGATGAAGTGGAAGACATGGCACTTAGCCAGGTGCGGCGCGATGTTGAATAGGCTGGTGACGCCGTCAAGCAGGGTGTAGCCCTCCGCTTCGAGTTTGCCGCGAACAGTCGAGGAGAGCCCGGTGCGCCCCGGCATGATGGAGACTTCGACCTGGCCTTGCTTCTTCAACTCGCTGAGCGCACGGCGCAAGTTGTCGATTTCCACGTCCACATTCGCCGGCGACAGCCCGCCGGGCAGGTTGAGTGGATTGGAGACGGCCACCAACATGCGGATGGGCGTGTCGGCGATGGCGGCTGGCTCGCGGGCTTCGAGGCTGGTGTAGCGCGAGAGGGGTGTGAGCGCGGATGCCCCGAGCGGCACCGGGTGACCTTTATGCAGATGATAGAGCCGCTCCCAGGGGAGGGCGTGCAACTCCACCGCCTCGTCATCCACCCACAGCCGCACGCGCAAGCGCCCGCCGGATTGCACCTCAGCCGCGCCCGTCGCTTTGTCGTACGCGCGGCGAATATCACCGGCGAAGACCGCGTTAAACAGCGTCATGCCATACGCTTCGGCGTCAAGCAGTTGCGCCAGCAAGGCCTGGCGATCCAGTTTCAACTGGCCGCCGCTATAGTGGCTGCCGTCGTCCAGCCTGGCCTCCACCGGATAGGATTGCTTAACTTCGTCGTACCGGCGGACACGAATCTCCAGGGCGGTGTAAGCCTCAGCCATGACACTGGCTCCTTTGCGATAAGAAAAAGTGACGGGCCATCCAGGACGGATGGGAACATGAGGAGGGGGCACCCAGCCTTGCCCACGCTGCAACAAGGATACTGCAAATTTGAAACGAGGCAAGGGATGGCAAATAGGGGTTCGCTGTCCGGTCGCAGCAGTCGGTTGACGGACTGCGATTGTCGTTACTGGTTCTACGCTATCTGCTGTAAACTTAGCGCGCCCAAATTAAGCAGCCGCAGATTCGATTCAGGAGTCTCATTCATGGCCGACGAAGACCTATTGTATTTCAACGGCATTAACGGCGCGACCGGTGATTACGAGACGATGCCGCTCCCGCTGGAGAAATTGGCGCAGATCGCCAAAGGCGAAACGTTGGATGAGCAAGACCTCAAGGAATTGCAACAGAAGCACGCCCAAAAAACTGAAGGTCACTGGGCGGTCAAAGAAGGGATTGACCCTAAAGACCTGTCGCAGACCGGCTGGGGTGTGATCTTTGCCTTCTCGGCCAGGGACAAGACACCGGCTATTCGCGAAGCACTGAGCGAACTACTGCAGCATCGTCAAGCCCAGGCGGGGCCCTATTACAAAGAATATATCGGCCCGGCCGCTTATCGCCCCAACGAGGGCAAGAATGAATTCCTCGCGCGACACGGCGCAGGGCCTGGGCCGGCGGATCCGGCGAAAGTCCCTTACTACCTCCTTATCGTCGGTGACCCGGAGGCGATCCCGTACAAGGTGCAGTATCAACTTGACGTCCAGTACGCGGTCGGCCGCATCCATTTTGAGACCGTGGAGGAATATGCCGCCTATGCGCGTGCAGTCGTAACCGCTGAGACAAGCCCACCGTTTTTACCACGCAAAGCCACCCTCTTCGGAGTCTCCAATCCCGACGATCCCGCTACCAGCCTGAGTGCTGAGAGTCTGATCAAGCCGCTCTCGGCCAGCCTGAGGCAGGACAAGCCGGATTGGTCAGTCAACGTCATTGCCCCGGCAGACTCGACCAAAGCACGCTTGGGTGAATTGCTGGGCGGCGCGGATATGCCCGCGCTACTCTTCACCGCCAGCCACGGTATGGGCTTCCCTCAGGGCGACACGCGCCAACTCGAACATCAGGGCGCGCTGCTCTGTCAAGATTGGCCCGGACCGCAGAAGTGGCGCCAGCCCATCAAAGATGATTTCTATTTCTCCGCCGACGACGTTCGCTCAGACGCCAACTTGCTCGGCCTGATGGCGTTTTACTTCGCCTGCTACGGAGCCGGCACACCTAAGCTGGACGATTTTGCGCACAAGACTGGACAGCGCGCGCAGATCGCGCCGCACGCCTTCGTCGCGGGCCTGCCGCGCAAATTGTTGGCCCGCGGGGCGCTGGCCGCCGTGGGCCATGTCGAACGCGCCTGGGGCACCTCCTTTCTTTGGGATAAAGCTGGTGTGCAGTTGGCCGTATTCGAGAGTTCATTCATACGGCTGTTGGAAGGTCACCCCGTCGGTTCGGCGTTTGAGTTTTTCAACGAGCGCTACGCTGAGATTTCTTCAGACCTAAGTTCGCAACGGGAAGAGATTCAATTTGGCGCGGAAGTGGGCAACGCCAAGATCGCCGGCTTGTGGACGGCCAACAACGACGCGCGCAGCTATGTGAGCGTAGGCGATCCGGCTGCGCGCATTCCGGTGGTGGGAAGCGGCGCTGCGCCGGCGGCGCATCCCGGCTTTGGAGCCGTGACCCTCCCAAAAGCTAAACTGGGGGATCAGACGCCAGCCGCATCGGCGGCGTCTTCTGGTCGCGTACTCGCCGACCACCAGTCGGACAACCAGGCTGTCGACTATGGGATCAAGGAGTCGCTCGATCAAGTTAAGACCAAGGTACAGGATCTGGTCAACGCATTGGTGGATACGCTCAAGCAAGCAGTCGACGATATTACCAGCCTCGAAGTCAAGACCTATGTGAGCGAGGATTTGAGCGCAGTGAAGTACAACTCGGCGGCGCGCGAATTCGCCGGCGCGCAACTCCGTGCGATGACGCGGATTAACCTCGACGGCGACACGGTGAACGTCGTGCCTGAGTCCGCTGGGGAACTCGATCAGGCGCTGTGGCACGTTCACCTGACGATGGTCGAGCAGGCACAGACCAGTCGCACCAAGATGCTGGAGACCGCCGTTGGTTTGCTCATGTCCTTGAAGAGTCTGTGACCCGTTTTCAACTGCTCGACACGACAACGGTGCAGGTCACGCCCCGCCTGTTTGGCATGTGGGAAGAGGCGTCCGGCGGGCCGATATCCTTTGCCGCACCCGGCGCATCCGACGAGATCCCCGTGTGGAGTGTGAACGTTTCGGCCGATCCCAGGTTGGCGACTTCGCAACTCGACGCCGGCCTCGAGCAGGTCACCAGTGCTAGCGAGGCGCTCAGCGAGGCGCAAACGCGAATTGAGGCCTTGGTCAAGAACTCGCCAGGCGTTGGAGAAGTCTCCTTCGCCGCGCCGGGGGTACCTCTACCGCCCGCCGAGCGCGAACTAATGACTGCGTTGGAACACCTGAAGGCCAGCGAACGCGGCGCGGTGAGTTTCGGTTTACTGCCCGATGGGATAGATTTAGCGGAGGCTGAGAATAAATTCAAGACCGTGCTGGCGCGGTTGACTCAATCTCTGGCATATTACGCCTTTGTCGAGACACTGATCGAAGGCCGGTTGTTGTGCCGTACCACCCTCAACTGGTCGTCCGACACGCGGACGGTGTGGCAGAGCGGCCTCGCTGTTGAACAATGGGCGCTCCACCGGCGCACACTTGAGCTGTCCGTGCAATCGCGCGCGACTCTCATGCGCACCGTCGCGCTCACCGTGCAGAGCGCGATCAAAATCTCTACCCTGCTCGCCATGCCGGGCGGCGCGTTGCTCGCCCTGCCCGCCACGTGGAAGTTTATCAACGAGGTGCTGCAGGAAGTCGACCAGCCTCGCGACATCCTTTCTTCATAGGTGCGGGTTGAGGCCCGCCACAACAGGAGACCCGAATGGCCAGCGAATTTGAAACCACCCTCAAGAACATCGCTCAGAAAGTCGCCAAGTACGTTGAAGATGTGGCTGAGTTGAGCGTCGAAACCAAGTCCGTGGAGATCGGTGCGAACACCAACTTCGCTGAGGCAAAACCGGTCGCGCGCACCCTCATCAAACTAGATGGCGACTGCGAAGCCGTGGTGCCCATTCGCTCCGCCGCCGAAGGCCAGGCCGTGGATAGCGGACTCTTTGAAGTGCATGAACGCAACGTCGCCGCCGCCATCGAGTACCGCGCGAAACTCTTGAATGCGATGCTCGGTGCGTTGAAGCGCTAGTCGGCGGATCCGCGGCGGGTGTGTCAGGAGATAACTTATGCGAGCTAGCGCTCGACAGAATGGGTTAACCGTCCGGGCCATCGCCGGGACGTATACGGTGATTCTCGGCTTCGACCTGACCGCGGCCAAACGGTCCGGATGTTTGGGCTTCTCGATCCGGCGCACCGACTTAGGCCCCCTAAAGGGCGCGCCTCGTTCGGCGAGGCCCACCCCTCACTGGCTCGAAAACCGGTTGGGATTCCCCCACGTTTCAGAGGGAGACACGTTGCAAACCGCATCCGAGGGGGCGCCGGTCATGCAGCCAGCCGACATGCTGGTGGATTTTCGCCCACCGATGGCAGAGGAACCCATCCGCGTGCCCAATGGCACCGATCGCTCGCCGTGGCAATCCTTTCGCTACATCGATTCGGGAATCGAGCCGGGCCACCGTTATCGCTATCGCGTGATCGCTCAGTATGGTCGATCGGACAAGTTGAAGGCGGGACCGGCGGCCACTGTGACCGTCACTTCTGAGGATCCAGCTCGCCAGCAGACCGCGGTCTATTTCAATCGCGCGGCGGCCTCCAGTCAAAAGTATATCGAGCTGTTTGGCGACATTGATCCGGACGAACTTCAGCCGGCGGCAAAACGTGAGGCGGCTCTGGCGTGGTTATCGCGCGGGTTGGAAGAAGGCTTGCTCGCCTTTCTCACCCAGGCCATCGGCCCGGGCTACGCCTTGCACGTCGCTCTCTACGAGTTCCACAAACCCCGAATGCTAGAGGCACTTGCTGCGGCGCGCCAGCGAGGCGCTCAGGTCAAAGTGGTCTACCACATGGACAAGCCCAGCGAGGCGGATCGCGCGCACACCGGCCAGCGCAACGAACAAGCGGCGGCCCAAGCTGGCCTGACATCGGTCTGTGCGCGACGCACGCGACAGGGGGACATCAGCCACAACAAGTTCATGGTGCTGCTCAAGCACGATATTCCTCAGGCAGTCTGGACAGGTTCCACCAATTGGACCGAAGGCGCGATCTATGGCCAATTGAACGTCGGCCATGCCATCCACGATGCGAGGGTGGCTGAAAAATACGAGCGCTATTTCGATCTTCTTTATTCTGACACTCCCCGAACCGATCTGGTCCGGGAATTGACCGGGCTCAACGCTTTGCCCGATAGCGCTCCGACGGCCTCAGGCATCTGGCCCATCTTCTCGCCGGCGCCGCAGAAGACAGAGCAGGATGAGCTGCGCGTGATTAAGTTATACGCCGACATCTGTCGAGGAGCCCAGTGTCTGTTGGTGTGCGCGCCGTTCGCCTTGCACTCACAATTGACGCGTGTCTTGCTTGAATCGACTCCAGCGTCGGATCAGAAACTCCGCTTCATGCTGCTGAACATGGAGGGCAACCTCGGCGTGGACCAACAAGTGGCGGTGATGGATGGTCAACCGGGACGCGAGGTCAGCGTCGCCGTGACTCTGCGCAGCCCGCTGCATGACTTTCAAAATCGCTTGTTGGCGGACACGGAGAGCTTTCGACACCGGGGCATCCATGTGCACGCCAAATTCATTGTCGCCGACCCCTTGAGTGATGATCCGGTTATCGTGACTGGCTCGGCCAATTTCTCAGCCAACTCGACCGAGTCCAACGACGAGAACACCCTGATCATGCGCGGCCCAGCCTACAGGGCTATCGCTGACATCTACACCACCGAGTTCTTCCGCATGTTTGACTCGTACAGCTTTCGCGGCAAGCAAGAACAACGCGAGGCTGAGGGCAAGCGTTTGGCCCTGGCCGCGGACGACAGCTGGACCCAGCGCCATTACGAGCCCGATGAGCACGGTGACACGGATCGGATCCTGAGCCGCCAATTGTTTGCCGGCACTCTGCTTCGATCACCATCCGAGCAGGCCAGCGCCACTAGCCGCGAATGACTCGTGATGCCCGAAGTCGCCCTTGAGAGGATGCGTATCACAGAGATTGTTCAATCAACAACAAGCGGGTAAGTGCTGATGGTGGCGCTCGGCTTACTCGTCGGCCAAGGGGTGCTCAACATCTCGCAGGCTCGTCGGTTTCTCAGCGCCCATCTCGATCAGGCGTTACGTCTGCTCCTGTGTCGCCCCGCCTGACTTTGCACACGCCCTGCTCCGCAAGAAACTCCATATTGACAGACAGCCATTGATCGGTACACTACACCAAGTTCCA
>JBQTJD010000081.1:0-5859 GCA_052387475.1 Anaerolineales bacterium
TCGCCATCGCTTAAAAAGATTTCAATTGAAACTCATCCGATTCGTAAATTTTGATTGTTAAAACTGCTCATGGGATCTGGTAGTACCGCTGGATTTTTCCACCTCGAGTGATAAAGTTCAGCGCAGTGGGATCAGATGGATGAGTATCGCGCGGTGGATCGTTGCACTTACACCGCTATTAGCACAGGCTTTGGTTAAGCTTGACCAACAAACGATGGTTACAGGGATTGTTTCCTTTATTGTTGCGAATATTTTCGTACTTGCCGCCGCTAGTAAACTGGCTGTAGCCGCATTCTTAATAAACTGCGAAAAACAGTTGGGGAGGCCTATTCCTGTGTCTATGGAAAGTGCATCGGTGGATAGGTCGAGTCGCTAAAGGGGCATGCCAGCACGCACCTGTGCAGCATTTCAAACAAAACACCGAGCAACTTTATCGCTCGGTGTTTCTATTTTGCTCAAACTGCGGTGTGACTTACGCCGCCGGTTCGGGCAACGCCTCTACCGCCACTTCCGGCGCAGCCGGCCCGCCGTTCTCCAGCACGATTTCACCGAATTCTGTATCCACGCGCCCACCCCCACCCCGACCAACACACCGTCCGGCTGCCCGACCAGCGACGACTTCAACCGGGCGGACTCGACCAATCTCGGCGCGAACTGGACTGAGCGCAGTGGCGATCTTGCGATTGTCTCCAACACCCTGCGCAATGCGGGCACGGCGACCGACAACATCGCCACCATCTGCAGCACGTATGGCAATGTGCTGGTCTCGTCGCAAGTGCAGATTGCCAGTGGCAGCGGCTCGGTCAGTGTGGGCGCGCGCTTGGGCGGTTACTCGGGCGGCATCCCATCGCAGGGCTACACTGCCGAGATTGTCAGTAACGGCACGGTCTATCTCTACCGCGTGGATACGTGGCAATTGCTCGGCACGTCCACGATCTCCGGCTTTAGCCTGGGGACGTGGTATACGCTCGCGTTGCGAGCGAATGGCAATCAGATTAGTGCGGAAGTGAACGGCTCGACGGTGATTGGGCCGGTGACCAACACCGCCTTCAGCAGTGGGAATGCCGGGGTGTGGTCGTATGCGCCCAGCAGCACGGGCAGCCATCGCTTCGACAACTTCTCCGTCACCGTGCTGAGCGGCGGCCATTACACCAAAGTCAAAGGGCTGGCGATGGTGGAAGCGCGCCGCGCGGCGGTCGTAACTGCGCCGCCGGCCAACACCACCTACCGCCTGTACTACTACGCCGCTGGCAAGCGCCAGCATTACCCAAACACGCTCACGGAAGTATGACCGCATTTATGCGGTAACGAAAACAAAACACCGAGCAGTTTACTCGCTCGGTGTTTTTGTTTTGCTCAATGTTTGGTGCGGGTTACGCCGCCGGCTCTGGCAATGCTTCCACTGCAACTTCCGGCACAGGTTGTTGCCCGCCGTTCTCCAACACGATCTCGTCCTCGACCACAGTCACACGCACGATGTCGCCGCGCTGGAACTTGCCCGCCAGCCAGCTATCCGAGAGCACGTCTTCCACTTTGTTCTGGATGACGCGGCGCAGCGGGCGCGCGCCCATATCGGGATCGTAGCCCAACTCGGCCAGCTTGTCGGTAGCCTCGGGCGTGAGGTCCATTTTCAACTCGTGCTCTTGCATCCGTTCCTGCACCTTGGCGACTTCGAGCGCCACAATCTGCTTGATCTCGTCGCGGGTGAGGGCGCGGAAGATGACGGTGCCGTCGAGCCGGTTGATGAACTCGGGGCGGAAGGCGCGCTTGAGCGCCTCGGCCAGTTTCTTGCGCATCTCATCGTAGGCCATTTCCTCGCTGACGATCTCATCACGCCGGACGTTGAAGCCCAGCGAGGTCTGGCGTTTGATCAGGTCAGCGCCGATGTTGGACGTCATGATGATGATGGCGTTTTGGAAGTTGACCTTCTTACCCTTGGCATCGCTCAGATGGCCCTCTTCCATGATCTGCAACAGCATGTTGTGTGCTTCGGGGTGCGCCTTCTCCACTTCGTCGAAGACGACGATGGAGTAGGGCCGGCGGCGCAGGGCCTCGGTCAACTGGCCGGCATCTTCATAACCCACATAGCCGGGCGGCGCGCCGACCAGGCGGCTCACGGCGTGGCGCTCCATGAACTCGGACATATCGAGTTGCACCAGCGCTTCCTCGCTGCCGAACATGAACTTGGCCAGCGCCTTCGTCAACTCGGTCTTGCCCACACCCGTTGGGCCGAGGAACATGAATGAACCGATGGGGCGCTTGGGGTCTTTCAGGCCGGCGCGCGCGCGACGCACCGCTTTGGCAATCGCCTCAATCGCCTCGTTCTGGCCGACGATGCTACCGTGCAGCGCCTCTTCCATCTTCAGCAGCCGCGCGGTCTCCTGTTCCGTCATCTGCGTCACCGGCACGCCCGTCCACATGCTTACCACTTCGGCGATGTCGTGGGCGGTGACCTGCGGGCTGTTAGTGCGATCCCATCCGGCGCGCATCTGCTCGATTTGCGCTTCGAGTTCGGCCTGGCGATTGACCAGTTCCTGCGCGTCCTCCGTCCGGTCTTCCTCGACCGCGAGTTGATGGTCGGAACGGACGGCCCGCAATTCGCCGATGGCAGCCTTGAACTTGCGCGCCTCGGGGCGTTTGTACATCCGCACACGCGAAGAGGATTCATCAATCAGATCAATGGCCTTATCGGGCAGGAAGCGATCCGGCACGTAGCGGGCCGAGAGGTGAGCGGCGGCATCCAGCGCCTCTTCGGTGATGATGAGCTTGTGGTGCTCTTCGTACGCGCCCTTCACGCCGCGCAAAATCTCAATCGTCTCGTCAACGGTCGGCTCATCCACATGCACGGGTTGGAAGCGGCGCTCGAGGGCGGCATCGCTCTCGATGTGCTGACGGTACTCGTCCAACGTCGTCGCGCCGATGACTTGCAATTCGCCGCGGGCCAGCGCCGGCTTGAGGATGTTCGCGGCATCGACCGACGAACCGGCCGCGCCAGCGCCGACCAGCATATGGACTTCATCAATAAAGAGGATGGCTTCGGCCTGCTTGAGTTCCTCGATCACACGTTTGAGACGTTCCTCGAACTGGCCGCGATACATCGTGCCGGCGACCAAAGAGCCGACGTCGAGTTGCAGCACGCGCTTGCCCAGCAGCGGCTCGGGTGTGTCGCCGGCGATGATGCGCTGCGCCAGACCTTCCACGATGGCGGTCTTGCCCACGCCCGGCTCGCCGATCAGCGCCGGATTGTTCTTCGTGCGGCGCGCCAGGATTTGGATGACGCGCTCGATTTCCATCTCGCGCCCGATGACCGGGTCGAGTTTGCCTTCCTCAGCGAGATTGGTGAGGTCAGTCGCCAATTGATCCACCAGCGGCGTCTTGGCCTTTTCCTTCTTTTTATCTCCGCCCTGGGCTGCGGCGGTTTGGCGTTCTTTTGGTTGTTGGGAGGGGTTTTCCTGCAACACGCGCCGGGTTTGCCGGCGGATTTGTTCGGCGGAGATGCCGAGCTTCTTCAACACATCGACCGCCACACCTTCATTTTGACGCACCAGACCGAGGAGCAGATGTTCAGTGCTGATGTAATGGTGGCCGAGGCGGCGGGCTTCATCGACGGCGAGTTCAAGCACGCGCCGCGTGCCGGGGGAGAGATCAAGCTTGGCGATGCTGGTGGTCTTGTTCGCGCCGGTGAGGCGCTCCACCATTTCTTGCACACGGCGGGTTTCCAGACCGAGTTCACGCAGCACGCGACCCGCGACGCCACCTTCTTCCTTCATCAGCCCGAGCAAGATGTGCTCGGTGCCGATGTAACTGTGTTTCATCCGCTCGGCCTCCTCTTGCGCGAGGCTGAGCACGCGCCGGGCCCGTTGTGTAAAGCGTTGCAGGTTTTGTGACACGATAGCTCCTCTCTGTTCAGTACCGACCTAACGTTCCCTGTGCCAGATTTGTGCCTGTATTCTATCAAACATTCATGGCCGGGGTTACAGTCTGTTTGGGGGAGGACGTGAGTAATGAATTAACAAATAAGGGCGCATGCGAGATGCGCCCTTGATTTCATGTAAAAGATGTGTGTGGCGCAACGCGTAGCGTTGCGTTCGCTAAATGCAACGCTTGCGTTGCATTTAGCCCTCGTCCCCGCTCATCGCGACCTCATCGAGGTCGGGCATCGTCTGGGCCAACTTCTCCCAATCGGTGTCGGCATATTCGACGGACGAGGCGCGCTTGAGGCTGAGGCCGATGCGCCGCTTATCGGCGTCGATCTTCAACACACGCAGAGTCACCTGCTGGCCTTCCGCCACCACATTCTTCGGGTGCTCGGTGTGTCCTTCGGCTAATTCGCTCACATGGATGAGGCCCTCGACATCATCTTCACCTTCAATGCGGGCAAAGGCGCCGAACTTGGTGAGTTTGGTAATGGTGCCCTGCACCAGTTGGCCCGGTTGATACTTCTTGGGCATCAACGACCACGGGTCGGCCTCGCGGCGCTTGATGCTCAGGCCGATGCGCTTCCGGTCGCGATCGACGTTGAGGACTTCGACCTCGACCTCTTGCCCGATCTTGAGCACCTCGCTTGGATGTTGCACGCGCTTCCACGAAATTTCGCTCAGATGCACCAGGCCATCCGCGCCGCCGATATCCACAAACGCGCCAAAGTCGGCCAGGCTGATGACGTGGCCTTTGCGCACATCGCCCGGCTTAATCTCGGACAGCAGCTTTTCCTTTTGGAGTTCGCGCGTCTCTTTGCTGGCCGCCCGCTCGGAGAGGATGAGCCGGTTGCGGTTGCGATCCACTTCGATGACCTTGACATGCGCCGTCTCACCGATCATCTTGCCCCACTTTTGCTCGGGGGCCTCGATGCCTTCGGAGCGACGGCGGCGCTCGTTGCTCACCTGCGAAGCGGGGATGAAGCCGCGCACGTGGCCGATCTTTACAATCAGCCCGCCCTTGTTGTAACCGGCCACCTGGCCCGCGTGCACCTCCTGCGATTTAAGCAGGTCTTCAGCCGTCATCCAATCCTTCTCCTCGCGCGCGCGCACGTAGGAGAGGACGATGTTACCGCTGCGGTCTTCCGGGTCAACGACGTACACCGGGATGGTTTGACCGACGACGAAGGCTTTGCGTGTCGGCTGGTCAACGGCTTCCAGTTCGCGGCCCGTAATCACGCCTTCGGATTTAGCGCCTACGTCCACCAAGACTTCGCTTGGGGTGATGCGGGCAATCACTCCATCGCGGATATCGCCGCGTTGCGGCATGCTCAACCCGGTCTCGGTTTCGAGCCACGAGTTCATCGGGTGATCGGCTTGATCCCCCACATTCTGATCTTTCGACGTCATGAAAATGTTTGCTCCATACAAGGATGTGCGGGATTATACGGTGGATTGAGCCGTTCGGCAATGCCGCGTGCGAATGGCGTAGATGCGAATGGTATAATCGCGGTCGTCAGGAGTCAGAATTCAGGAGTCAGAAGCTGATGGGTCTGTCTTTTGAATTCTGACTCCTGAATTCTGGTTGTTCAACTCACTATGCCTCAACTCTTTCCGTTCACCGCCATCGTCGGTCAGGAGCGGATGAAGCGCGCGCTCATCCTCAACGCGATTGATTCCCGCATCGGCGGGGTGCTCATTCGTGGGGAACGCGGCACCGCCAAATCCACCGCTGCCCGCGCGCTCTCCGCCCTCCTCCCGGAGATCGAAGCCTTCGCCGAGTCGCCCTTCAACGACGATCCGCAGAATCCCCCCACGTGGTCGGATTGGGCGAAGGACAAAACGGCTGCCGGCGAGAAGCTGCACGTCGTCAAGCACCGCATCCCCTTTGTGGATTTGCCGGTGAGCGCGACCGAAGATCGGGTGGTGGGCACGCTCGACA
>JBQTJD010000082.1:0-16855 GCA_052387475.1 Anaerolineales bacterium
ACCAGGTAATCGTTCCACACCCACAAGAACTGGAAAATGGCGAACGAGGCCAAGGCCGGCACTGAGAGCGGTAGGATGAGGCGGGTGAAGATGGTGAAGTGCGATGCGCCGTCGATGAAAGCCGATTCAAGGATGTCGCGCGGCAGCTCGCTGATGTAGTTGTAGAGCAGATAGGTCGCCAGCGGCAAGCCAAAGCCGGTGTGCGCCAGCCATACTGCGAGGAAGGTGCCGTTGAGTCTGAGGCTCACATAGTCGCGCAGGATCGGCACCAGCGCGATTTGCAGCGGGACGACGAGCAACGCGACGACCAGTGCAAACAGCACTTTGCGCGCCGGGAACTTCATCCACGCGAAGCCATACGCGGCAAAAGCCGCCAGCGAAATGGGGATGACGGTGGAGGGGATGGCGACTGCCAGGCTGTTGAGGAAGGCGCGCCCCATGTTGTCACCGCGTTCGGTCACCGTGGTGCCATCCTTGAGCGTGGCGGTGTAATCGTCGCCCGCCAGCACCTGTCGGTAGTTCTCGGCAGTCATTTGTGTGTTGGCTGTCCAGCGATACTCCTGCACTTCGAGATAACCAACGCGCCGGTTGCCAATCCATTTGAGCCGCTTGCCATCGGGGGTGTCGATGCCGGCCCGGAACTCATCGAAGGTCGCGGTCACGCCGGCCAGCGTCATTGGCGCGTTGCGGTCCACTTCCGGCCCCGGCTTGATTTGTTCAACCTGCACCCAATCCCGATGCGGGAAGACCGTCCACCAGCCAGTGGTGTTGATGTCGATGCGATCACGAAACGATGAGATCAACAGGCCGAAGGTCGGGATCGTCCACAACAGGCAGATGATGGCTAGCGCGCCATTGACAAATAGGCTGTTAAGAAACTTATTGAGCGGCTTGTCGGCAACCATTAGAACACCTCCCGCTGAGCGAACTGGCGCAGGTTGTAAATCATCACCGGGATGACGGCGATGAAGAGCACAATGGCGATGGCCGAGCCATAGCCGTTGTTGTTATAGGTGAAGTATTGGCGATAGAACTCGGTGGCGATAACGCTGGTGTCGTACTGCCCGCCCGTCATTACGATCACCACATCGAAAATCTTGAGCGTGAAGATGACGATCGTGGTGGAGACGGTGATGATCGTGCCCATAATCATCGGGATCATGACTTGAAAGAAGACCTGCAACTCCGTCGCGCCATCCACCCGGGCAGCTTCCAACACCTCAGTGGAGATACCCTTGATGGCGGCGGAAAACAGCACCATCGAATATCCTGTTTGCAGCCAGATGACGATGACGATGAGGAAGAAGTTATTCCATGGCTGGAAAAACGCCGTCCACGCCTGCGGTTGGCCGCCCAGCGCCACCGCGAAGGAGTTGAGCATGCCGATCTGCGGCGCATCCGCCGGCTTGACGGCATACATGAAGTTCCAAATGACACCTGCACCGACGAACGAAATCGCCATCGGCATGAAGATGAGGGCCTTGGCCAAGGTCTCGAACCGGCTGCGATCCGCCAGCACCGCAATCAACAATCCCAGCGAGACGGTGAAGGTGGTGCCGAAGATCATCCACAACAGATTGTTGCGAAAGACGGTGAGCATGGCCTGGTCGGTAAAGACGCCGAGGTAATTTTGCAGACCGACGAAGTTGAGGCTGTTGGCATCATACAGGCTGATGATGAAGGTGCGCAGCGTCGGCAAGGCCAGCATCCACACCAACATAAGGATGGCCGGGCCGACAAAGATCAGCGGTTGCAGCCCTTGCATCAACTTTGGCGGCAACTGCTCCACAAAGAAATTGGCCGTCGTAAACAGCAGCACCATGCCCCCCACGCCCCAGACGATAGCGAGCAGCACGATCACAATTTGTGGGGCCGGGGTAGCCGCCTCGGGCGACTGCAGGTCGCGCAAATAGAGGAAGCCCCACCACAACAAGGCGATGGAAGCGACGAGCGGGAGGATGGCAACCAAAGCTCGACCGACGTTGCCACTCGCGCCAGCCGTCAGGGCCGGTGGGGCGCTGGGAGATGTAGAGGTAGCCATACAGGAGTTCCTTTCTTCAGACGACGGCTGAACGAGCGGTATCGGCTTTAGACTTCAATGGGTGAGCACTATTGTACGCGCAGACGGTCAATCGACAAGCGCAAACACCCCTGCCGCGTCTCACAGACTTGGCGCTCGAACAGCGGCAGAAGAGGCCGGCCCGCTTGACCGCGGGCCGGCCTGTTTCCGAACGACGTTTTCTTACTTGGGCCAGGAGGCGTCGATGTTCTTCAACGCCGTGTCCAGATCGGCTGCGCCGGAGATGTAGCTGGTCATTTCTTTCCAAAACGAACCAGCACCCACCTGACCGGGCATCAGGTCGGAACCGTCGAAGCGCACGCTGGTCGCGCCCTGGATGATGGACGCCACGCCACGCTCGATGTCGTTGCCATACCAGGCAAGATCGGCATCCTTGTGCGGAGCGATGGCACCGCCCTGCTCCATCCAGACCTTCAGATGCTCGCCTTTGGTGAAGTATTCCAGCACTGCCATCACTTCGGGGCGATCGCTGAACGCGGCCCAGATGTCACCGGCCACTAGCACCGGCTTGCCGTACGCGGCATCTTTGCCGGGGAAGTAAAAGAAGCTGTAGTCCTCACCACCTACGGTGCCTTCTGGGAAGAAGCTGGTGATGAAGTTGCCTTGCTTGTGCATCCAGCACTTGGGGCCGGCCGCATCGAACATGGGCAGCGGGGCATCGCCGAAGCTGGTCTTCACGATGCTGGCGCGCCCGCCATACACATACTTGTCCTGCCAGATGTTGGTCATCACTTCCGCTGCATTCTTGACCTCAGGCGAGGCGAATGGCAGTTCACCGGTGACCCACTTATCGTAGTTCTCCAGCGAAGTGGTGCGGAGCATGATCTCTTCCATCCAGTCGGTGGCCGCCCAGCCGGTGGCCGCACCGGACTCGATGCCGATGCACCACGGCGTGCTGCCGTCTGCCACCATCTGATCCATCAGCGCCGTCATCTCATCCCAGGTTTGCGGGATAGGATAGCCGGACTCATCCCATGCTTTCTTGGGATACCACACGAGGGATTTACCGTTCACACGCTCCCACACGCCGGCCATGATTGGGCCGTCGGGGCCTTCCAGTGTGGCCATATCCAACCAGGACTGGATGTAGGTTTCCTTGAGCGCATCGGCATCAAGGTGTTGGTTCAAATCTACAACCTTGCCCTGTGCGACGAACGAGGCCAGCAGACCGGGCTGCGGGAAGTCCACGATGTCGGGCGGGTTGCCGGCATCCACGGCGGCCTTGATCGAGGCCTCGAATTCCTTCGAGCCTTGATATTGGATGTCAATGCCGGTGGCGTCTTCAAAGCTCTTCACAGTGGCGTCGAACTTCTGCGCGTCGGCATCCACGAACGGGCCGGTGGCCGTCACCTTGGTGCCTTTGAACTCACCGGCCATCGCACGCTCGAGGAATGTGCCGGAAGGCGCGGGGACTTCGGTAGCGGCCGGGGCCTCAGTGGCCGAGGGTGCCTGCGTGGCAGCCGGCGGTTGGGTGGCGGCGGGGGCTTGAGTCGCCTCAGGGGCCGGGGTGGCCGCGGGCGCACAAGCGGCGAGCACAATTGCGGCAGCGGCGACTGCGCTCACGAGTCGGTATAGGGATTTCATCTTTCCTCCTGTCAGGGTTTGAAACAGCTACTCACAACGGAACGGGCTTTCATCGCTTGCAGTGAGGTACCACCTCCTTTCAACGCGGAGGAGCGGTCGTCCGCCGAACGATCAACTCGGTGGGCAACACTTCGCACACCGGCGCGCCCGGCGGACTCGACAACACGCGGAGCAGTAAGTTTACACCACGCTGCCCCGACTCGAACAGTAGTTGTCTCACCGTTGTCAGGCCCAAATACTCGGCCACTTCAATATCATCATAACCCACCACCGATAGATCGTCCGGCACCGCCAGGCCCAATTCGCGGGCCGCTTCCATCACACCCATGGCCTGGGTGTCGCTGGCGGCGAAGATCCCCGTTGGCCGCTCGGGCAAGCACAACATTTGCAGCGCCAGGCGTTTCGCTTCGGCCCGACCGTGGTCGCCTTGGGCGTGATAGTCGGATCGTACCGGGATCCCGGTTAATTCGAGTGCATGAAGATAACCTTGATAACGGTCATAGCTGGCGGTGAAGTTGAAGGGCGTATGAAACCCATCGCTGATGTAGCCGATACGCCGGTGACCAAGTTGGATGAGGTGCTGCACAGCCTGCCGGCCGCCATCCACATCATCCACAATCATACGGTTGAGGCCGGTGAGCGAAGGGTGATTGGCGTCGATCAGCACCACCGGGACCGGACTTTCGGAAAGGTAGGGCACATCTTCATTGCGCGGCGGCAAAGAGATGATGAGCACCCCGTCGGTGCGTTCACGGCGCGGCACACTCCGAAAGTAATGATCGCGACGCTCGGAGCTTTCGACGTTGTAGAGCACCAGGTCATATTCGCTATCGGCCACCACGCTCTCCACGCCACGCAGACGTTCCACAAAGGCGGGGCGTGTGAAGAAGGGTGTAATCACCGCGATGGTCAGTGTGCGGCCCAAAGACAGGCGCCGCGCCGTTGGACTGGGGACGAAATTAAGTTCGGCAATGACATCCAAGACTCGCTGGCGTGTAGCAGGACTCACCAGTGGGCTATGGTTGATAACGCGGGACACAGTCGCCAGGCCAACGCCTGCTTTTTGGGCTACGTGACGGATTGTCGTTGCCATTGAAACCGGTTTCTTTCGGGGTGAAACCGGTTTCAATTTATTCTGTTTAGAGATAGAAGTCAACTAATCGGGGTAAAACTTTAAGCGGAGATGGCCCGTTCGCGCGAATATTGCTTGATGTGAACGTTCGCGTCAGGTTATACAAGATTGCCATGTGAACGGTCACAAGACTTAGGGCTAACTGCTGGCGCCCGTGTAAAAACGCAACGCAAAGCGCCAGAATGCGGACGCGGCCAAAAACGATCCGGCGGCCAACGCAACTGCCACCATCGCCCACCCCCAATCCAGCCGTCCCAACAGCGCCTCCGCTGGAAAGGTGGTCATGAAGGCCACGGGGAACACTACGGTGAGCAACGCCCGGATGAAGCTCCGGTAAAAGTAGATGGGGAAACGGCCGGTCTCAAGCAAGCCAAGCACCAACGCGTCCACTCGCTCGACGTTCACCAGCCAGAAGGTCGTGGTCTGCAGCAACAGACTGATGCTGTACAGCAACACACAGCCCGCCATCATCAACACCCCAAACAGCAGCAACTCTGTGACGCTCGGCCAGTACTGCAACTGCCACAGCCCCAACGCTGCCAGTCCCAGCCCAAACAACGGATCGCCCCAGTTATAGACACCGATGTGGCGCAAGCTGACGAGAAACTGGCTGTTCACCGGTTTGGTCAGCACATAGTCCAGCGTCCCCATGCGCGCATATTCAGAAATGCGCGAAAGATTGGGGCGCAGGATGAGTTGCCGGTAGCCGTTGAGCGCAAAGAACAGCCCCATCACGATCAGGAGTTCCGGATAAGTCCAGCCCGCCACCACCTCGGTTTGGAAGAAGTACACGCGCACACTCACAGCCGCCCAGGTGAGCCAGAACAGACTCAGCCCCAGGTTCGAACAAAAGTTGAGCCGTTAATCCAACTCACTGATGATCGTTTTCTTGTAGAAGAGGGAGAGGAGGCGAAGGTATCTGTGCATCACTCAGGCCATGGAAACGTGGGAAAGAAAGGAAATCAGGAAACGCCATAGGAGTTACGCAGTTCATGTCGCCCTGAGCTGCGTTCGCTTTTGCGAACGCCCGCGAAGGGCCTCTGACAGCATCGAGAGGCCCTTCGCATGAGCAGACCCAAGGAACTCAACGGCCATGCGTCCGCGCTCAGGGTGACATAGGCGGTCAGGTGTGAGTCAACTGCGTAACTCCCAACACCATTTCCCCTTTTTCCACCTTTCCTAATTTTCTCGTCGTCACTCACGCTCCGACGGCCTCATAGCGTTTCAATCCCTGTCGCCAGAAGAAGCGATATAGCCCGAAAAAGATCACCGCCCAAACAAGAGAAACGGCAAAGTTCATCCCAATCTCCGGCCCGGTCAACCGGCCCATCAACAGTTCCAGCGGAAAACCGAGTGTGTATGGAAACGGCGTGAGGTAAGCGACTGCGCGAATGGACTCTGGGAACAACGCCAGCGGAGCGATCCAGCCGGACAGGAATTGCCCGACCCCAAAAATCAATTGCGCGGCGTTGCTGGATTGAGTAGACCAGAACGCCAGCATCGCCAGCGCGGTATTCATCACGAAATTTAAAGCATAGCCGGTGACCACGCTGACGACGAACAAGAGAAGCTGCGGCGGCGTGGCCGGATAGTTCACCTCCGGCGAGAGCCAGGCCAGAGCGATAAGGATTGGCGTGAAAATGATGGCAATAAAAGCTTTCCAGCCCATCTCATTCGTCAGCCAGTGGTGAACCGGGTCAAGCGGCTTGAGAAGCTTGGCCGAGAGGCCACCGGTGCGGATGTCTTCATCCCAATCCCACAACAGCCAACAAACGGTGAAGTGATTAACCAGCACCGCCCCAAGATAATACGACAGGAACTCACTGCTCCCCCACCCCACCAACGGCCCGGCTTCCGCCACCACCGCCAGCCACACGTTCATCATCACCAGCGGGAAGAGCAGGCTGATAACCCACAGAATCGCCTGCGCCCGATACTCGAGGACCGTCATCCAATTGGCGCGCAGCAGGGCGCGGTAAATGCGAAATAATTGTGACATGGCTGATTGCGTGATGGGTGAACGTCGCTTCGCTTATCGCGCTTCACGCATCACGTTTCACGTTCTCCCGAAACGCTTCCCGAATGATGTCTTCGACGGGCGGGTCTTCTACAGTGACGTCGGCGACTGGCAGATGCGCGAGCGCGTGCGCGGCGGCCTCCTTGGTGTTGGCGCGCGCAACACGCATGCGCACCTTCAATCCATCCACGGACTCCACTTCCCCAAACGCCGCTAACTCGCTCAACGGCGTCATCGTTTCCAGTGTAAGGTTGAGCAACTTGTACGGCGCATGTCGTTCGACGAGGGCCTGCAAGTGGCCGTCGTATTGCATCCGCCCGCTTTCGATGACGAGCACGCGTTCGGCCAGGGCCGTTACATCGGCCATGTAATGGCTGGTGAGCAGCACGGTGGCCTGGTAGCGCCGGTTGTACTCGCGGATGAATTCGCGGATGGCGGCCTGGGCGTTGAGGTCGAGGCCGATGGTCGGCTCGTCGAGAAAGAGCACTCGCGGGCGGTGCAGCAGTGAGCCGGCCAGTTCGCACTTCATCCGCTCGCCGAGGCTGAGCTTGCGTACCTGTTTGGTCAGCAGCGGCTCGAGGCCGAGTAGCGCAACCAATTCGTCCAGCATCTGGCGGAACTCGCGTTCGGGCACAGCGTAAATGGCCTGATTGACGAGGAAGGCCTCCATCGCCGGCAGATCCCACAACAGTTGGTTGCGCTGGCCCATCACCAGCGTGATCTGTTTAAGAAACGCCGCCTCGCGTTTGTGCGGTGTGAACCCGAGTACGTCGAGCGCGCCCGCGGTGGGATACAGCAGCCCAGAGAGGCACTTGAGCGTCGTCGTCTTGCCCGCCCCATTCGGCCCGAGAAAGCCGACGACTTCGCCCTGCGCGATCTCAAATGAAATCCCATCGACGGCCTTCACCGTGCGCTGCTCGCGCCGGAACAGGCTGCGCAATGCGTTGCCCAGCCCGGCTTCGCGATGGCTGACTTGAAAGTGTTTGACGAGGTTTTCAACCCGGAGGGACATGGGAGAAAGGGAACTGAGGAAAACTAAGGAAATGGGGCAACAAATGCAAGTTACTTCCAGTTCACCATCACCAACCCGGCGATGCACACGACGATGCCGGCGACGTTCATGAGCGAAAGACGCTCCTGAAACAGGCTCAAGCCGATCGGGATAAGAGCCACCGCGACCACCAGACTGATGATGAGGCTGCCGCGGCTGAGATTCCAGCCGGAGCGGTACATCAGGATGATGCCGGCCTCGATGGCGATGATGGACAACGCCAGCGCGAGGCTGACCCAGTTGAGTTGGCGCAACGCGGGCATTAATCCATCGTTGAGCGGAAACACGACTGGGATCAAGACCACGGCCAACACAATCGAAGCCGCATACGTCACGACGACCGACAGTAGCGGGTTGGCCTGAGATGGGATGAGTTTAGCTAAGACGTGATAACTCGCCGACCCAAGAATAGCAAACAGAATAGAGAGCCAGTACACCGCTTTTCCTTTCAACGCAGCCTTACCTTTGAATTATCGGCATCCACCCAGGCTGTGGCAACTGTACCGCCGCAATAAAAGAGTACCGCATCGGCCAGCTCGCGTAGCGCCGTTTCCACAACGGCGCCGCTCACCGGCGGCAGGCCTTCAATCACGAGAAAGGCATCCCGCGTGGCAGCGGTGAACTTGGTGCGCTCAGCCTCCTTCCAATTCCAGCGCCGGCAGATCGCGCCCGCCTCATCCGTGTAAATCACCTCACCCGCATACGGCGCGCGTGCTTCTATCTCGCCCAACAACTGCACCGGCGCTTCATCATTTCCGGCGAAGGTCAGCCACACATCGCCCTTGATCTTGTCCAAATCCTCGCCACCGACCGGCAGCACGTGCCGCAGCGAGACGGCGTTGTAAATATCCACCAGCGTATTGATGTGTGGCAACACATAGCCTTTGGCTACACGCCGCACGAGATTCTCTACAGACGAGGGATAGTCTTTGGGTTTCGAGCCAAACTTGCGATACGCCTCGCGCCACACGGCGATGTGCGGGTGCTCGGAAATCTGCGCACCGGTGAAGGCTTGCACGGTCTGTGCTTCGGCCTCGCGCAGGCGTTGCAGGACAGGCGCATGCTCGCCGGCATTATTCATGCCGTGTGCGATGACGACGCCGAGGCAGGCGCCCGGGAACTCGCTGAAAATTGGGTCGGCGACTCGCAGGTACATAGGCCTCCTGAATCAAAGACCCGACAGATAAAGGCTGTCAGGTCTTGTGACCAAGGCATTGTAACGCAGGGTGCGTCTTAGCCGTTGCAAAAGAAAATGGGGAAACGGTTTGGCTCGTTCCCGCATTCCCCCAGATTTCCCGCGCTGTTATTGCTGGAGTGCGTTAAGCAAATCTCGCCAGTGAACACCAGCCAGGTTCGGGAAGATTGCCTCTGCCGCGCCAACCCGTTCACGCGGGCCGAGGCCCACCGAACGGAATCCGCCTGCCCGCGCGGCTTCGATCCCCGCCGCCGCATCCTCCACCACGACGCATTCACTCGGCGGCAGCCCAAGCTGTTGGGCGGCGTGCAAAAACAAATCCGGCGCGGGCTTTTGCCGCTCAACGCTGAAGCCGTCGGAGACCGCATCAAACAACGAACCGATGCCGAGCCGCTCAAGCACCTCGCGCGCGTTTTTGCTGGCCGAGCCGAGCGCGACTTTGTAACCGGCGGCCCGCAGTTCCTCGAGCAGCTCCTTCGCGCCGGGCAGCAGATCGCGCGGGGAAATTTCCTTGATGAAGTTGAGGTAGTAGTCGTTCTTGCGTGTCATCATCGCCTGAAGCGTTTCTTCAGGATAGATGCGGTCTTTGAGAATCAGCATCAATGACTCGCGTCGCGCAACGCCGCGCAGATGTTCGTTGTCTTCGCGTGTAAACGGCAGCCCCTCTTCATCGGCCAGCCGCTTCCAGCCGCGATAGTGGTATTCGGCGGTGTCGGTGATGACACCGTCGAGGTCGAAGATGAAGGCGCGGACCATGCTGACAAGGTGACGCGGTGACATGGTGAAAGGGTGGAAAAGGGTGACGATTCATCTTGTCACCCGGTCACCGTGTCATGAATTGGCGACGAGATTCACTTCTTGCAGTTTGCCTTGGTGGAAAAACTTGAAGGCGAGGCGCTTCCAGTTTTTTGGAAGGTTTGGGTTCACGGTGTAGCCGGTGGAGGAGATGCGCAAACCGGCAAACCCAAACACCACGGCCTGCCACGTGCCGGCGGCGCTGGCGGCGTGGATGCCGTCCTTGGCGTTGCCGCGCACGTCGCGCAGGTCGGCCCGCACCGCGCGGATGAAGTGTTCGTAGGCGGCTTCCGGTTTCCCCACATCGCAGGCCATGATAGCCATGATGCTCGGGCCGAGCGACGAGCCGTAGCTGTGGTCGGTGCGCGAGTCGTAATAGTCGTAGTTCACGCGCACCGCGTCGTCGGAGTAGTGGTCGCGCAAGACATATTGCAGTTGTAGCACGTCCGGCTGCTTGATGACCTGATAGTCGTTGGCCGCCTCAATGCCGAAAATCTCGTGCATGGATTTGGCGCGCGGCTCGTAATCGGCCAAGTTCACATCCTTCAACTTGAAAAAGCCTGCGTGCTGCTCGATGAGGCCGTTCGGCTGGATGGGCAGATAGATTTTCTCGATCACGTCGCGCCACTTCGCCAGCCGCTCCGCGCTGAGGTCAAGCCGCTCGGCCAACTCAGCCGCTTTCGCCGGCGTGTGTTGCTTCAGCCAGGCCAGGGCTTCCAGCGCGGTTTGCAGGTTCCACTGCGCCAAGCGATTGGTGAAGGCGTTGTTGTTGACGTGGTCGTGATACTCATCTGGTCCGATGACGTCGGTGTATTCGTAACGCCCGGACTCCGGCGCGGCCTCCGCCGCCCACTCCGCGCGCGCGGCGAAGAACTTGGCCGTGTCCAGTATCAACTCCGCGCCGTGCTCGGCGAACCAGGCATCGTCGCCGGTGAGAGTCCAAAACTGAAATGCCCCGAGCGCTACATCGGCAGAAATGTGAATGGCCAGGTCGCCCGTCCACACGCGGGCCAGTTTCTTTTTGTTATGAAAGTCGGGGATCCACGTGGGCGTGACTTCCTCGCCGGTGTCGGCGCTCTCCCACGCGAACCACGCGCCGTCGTAGCCGGCGGCTTTGGCTTTTTCACGCGCGGCCGGCAGCGTGTGGTAGCGATAGTTAAGCAGATTTTGGGCGATGTGCGGGGCCGTGTACGTGAACAGCGGCAGCATGAACAGCTCGGTATCCCAAAAGGCGTGGCCCCGGTAGCCAAAACCCGACAGAGTTTTGGCTCCGATGTTGACACGATCGTCGTGGCGCGGCGCGGCGATGAGCATTTGGAAGAGATTGAAGCGCAGCGAGATTTGCGCTTCCTCATCGCCTTCGATGACGACATCAGTACGTTCCCACTCTTTCGACCACTGGGCCGCATTGGCATCGAAGGCGGTGCGCCAATCCGCAACCGCTTGTACATGTTTCATCGCTTTGGCGCACGGGTCGCCGCCGTCGCGCGAGGTGGCGACGCCGACGAACTTTTCGATCACCAGCTCTTCGCCGGGGCGGGCTTGCATCACCAGCATTTTGGTCGGAGAGTTGTGCACGTCACATAGCTTGTGATCAAGCGGCGGACCGGAGGCGGCCACCACGCGCATGGCCAGCGCCAATTCGATCTGCGATTGGCGGGTGCGATTACGCAACCACACCACGCCGTCATCCGCCCCCTGCCCCACCCAGCGCCAGTGCGCCAGTCCTTCATTATCGGTGTGGCCGTGCAGACCGGGGCAGAACTCGACTGTGCCCTCGAATTCCGGCCTCACCCGGCAGCGCAATGCCAGCAGGTGTTCGTCGGCCAGCGAACAGAAACGCTCGAACGTCAGCGTGGCGGCATCCCCACGCGGCGAGCGCCAACGCACGGTGCGCGTCAATAATCCGGTCCGCAAATCGAGTTCGCGCTTGAACGACTCAATCGTGCCGCGGCCGAGCGCGAAGCGTTCTCCATTGAGCGCCACCGTCAGCGGCAGCCAATCCGGCGCGTTGGTCAACTCGGTGATCACAATCGGCGCGGCGTCGAACACGCCGTGCACAAATGTGGCGCGATGGTCGCCGGGGTAGCCCTCCTCAAACGCGCCGCGCGTGCAGAGGTAGCCGTTGCCGATGGTAAAGATGGTTTCTTTGTGCAGTTGTGACTTGGGATCGAAGGAGTCTTCGGTGACGGTCCACATAGGATTGCAGATGGAAGATTGCAGATTTTAGATTGAGCCGCCAATCTAAAATCTGCAATCAAAAATCGCTCTAGCCTTCCTTCGAACCGCTGGTCGCGACGCTTTGCACAAAGTATTTCTGGAAGGCGAAGAACAGCACCAGGATGGGCAGCGTGTTGAAGAGCGAGCCGGCCAGGATGATGGAGTACAGCGTGTAGTATTCGCCGCGGAACCAGTTGAGGCCGAGCGGCAGGGTGAAGTTTTCGGGTGTGCGCAGCACCAGCAGCGGCCACATGAAATCATTCCACGCGCCCTGGAAGGTGAGCAGGCCCAACGTGAGCAATTGCGTCTGGCTGATGGGCAGCACGATGCGGAAGAAGGTGCCGAAGCGTCCGGTGCCGTCCATCTCTGCCGCTTCCTCCAGTTCTTTGGGGAAGCTCTTGTAGAACTGCGTCATCATGAACACGCCGAACGCGCCCACGATGCCGGGCAGGATGACGCCCTGAATCTTATCCACCATATCGAAGCCGGTAGGGATGGTGAACGGGCCGATTTCCAGCCCGCCGCGCACGACGCCCGGCCCGATAATGAGGAACGACGGGATCAGGGTCACCACGCCGGGGATCATCATGGACACGAGCATAGCGTTGAAGAGCAGGCTTTTGAAGGGGAACTCCATGCGCGCGAAGGCATAGCCGGACATGGCGCAGAACAGCACCCTCAGCCCGGTGGTGATCAGCGAAATGACGACGCTGTTGAAAAGCCAGCGCGGGAACAGATCAAACGATTGAATGACGGTTTGATAGTTCGCCAGCGTAAACGGCACAGGCCACCACAACGGAGGCGCGTAGGCCGACTCCACCGGTTTGAGCGAGAACACCAGCGTGAAGTACAGCGGGGCCAGACACAGGATGGCCCAGCCGATGAGGATAACGTAGAAGAACGGATTCTTAAACCGTTCCCACATCACCGCAAAACGGTCTTCGCCTTGCCGGAGGGTCGAGGGTTGGGCGATAGCGGTCATGGGTGGCCTCCTTACGCGGTGCTGGAGCCGCTGCCTTCGATGACGCGGCGTTGCAAGAGTGTGACGGCCAAAATGATGAGCGTGAGGATGACGGCCAGGGCCGAGGCCTGACCCATCTTGATCGTGGTATCACGGAACGCCCATTTGTAAATGAGATAGGTGACAGTCGTGGTCGTGTCGAGCGGGCCGCCCGAGGTCATGACGAAAATCTGATCAAACACCTGGAAGCAGCCGATGACGCCGACGGTCACGACAAAGAAGATGACCGGGCGCAGCATCGGCACGGTGATGAACAGGAACTGCTGCACTTTGCTGGCCCCGTCAATCTGCGCCGCCTCATAGAGCGAGGACGAAATGTCTTGCAGGCCGGCCAGGAAGATGAGCATGAGCGTGCCGCTGGTGGTGAAGATGTTCATGCCCATGATGACGTAGAAAGCCGTGTTGACATTGTCCATCCAGTTGACGGTCAGGCCGGTGATCTGATTGACCACGCCTTGCGCGGCGAACAGCCAGACAAAGATGAGCGAGATCACCACCGAGGAAGTCACCGAGGGCAGGTAGAAGATAGTGCGGAAAAGTCTTCGCCCGCGCAGCTTTTGATCCATTGCGAAGGCGAGGATGAGGCTGATGACGGTCTGGATCGGCACGACGATGAAAACGTATTTGAACGTGTTAGGTAACGCCTTCTCGATGAACAGGGCGTCCTGCATGACGCGCATGTAGCCTTCCAGCCCCCACCACTCCGGCGGTCGGAGCAGGTTGTAGCGCGTGAAGGACAGGTAGACGGCGTAGCCGATGGAAAAGACGATGAAGGTGAAAAAGACAAATAACCACGGCGACAGAAATGCATAGCCTACGAGCGCTTCGGTGACGCGCTTGTTACGGGGCGTAGCGGTGGGAGTTGTGACCATAATACGGCCTCCGGTTCACTAAATGGCTTTAGAGCCAATGCCATTTCCCCCAACGTTCCGGGGCAGGCATAGCAACATGCCTGCCCCGAAACTTAATTCCACCCTTACTGATTCTGCAGCGCTTTGCGGATTTCCTCCGCGCCTTGCTTCAAAGACGCGGCCACATCGGCATTCTCTTTGTACACGCGTTCCAACGACTTGCCCATCTGGTCGTTCACATCGGAGCCGACCGCGCCCCAGAAGAACGGTCGCGCGCCTTCCAGCGAGCCACGGAAGATGGCCGAGGCGGCGGCGTTGTTCTTCAGGTACTCGCTGTCACCCAGCGCCGTGCGCGAGGGCAGCGCGAATCCGCTGTTGAGCACCTGGTCCTGCGAGGCCTCGTTGGTGAGGAAGTCCACCACCTTGTAGGCGGCTTCCGCATTCTGGGTGTTGGCGCTCACACCCCACGCCACGGTGAAGATGAGGTTGCCCTCACCACCCGGGCCGGCCGGCGGCAGCACCACACCGTACTTGGTGTTCGGGAACTGATCGCGCAGGTAGGGGATGAGCCAGCCGCCCTCGTACACCATGGCGAATTGTCCCTTGCCAAACACCGTGCCTTGCCAGCCTTCGCCGACATCGCTCGGCAGCGCGGCGGCGCCATCGGTCTTGAGCCCGGTATAGAACGCTGCTGCGCCAACGGCTGCATCGGAGTCAAGCTCGGTGTCGGTGAAGTCGGCGTTCATGACGTTGCCGCCGTTCTGGAAGACAAACACGGGGAAGCGCCCCGGATCCGGCGGCACGCCAAAGCCGTATACCGGCTTGGCCTGGTCGGAAGTGTCGGTCAACTTCTCGGAGGCGGCCTTCAAGTCATCCCACGTCCAATCGTCGGTCGGCTCGTCGATGCCGGCGGCGGCGAACAAGTCCTTGTTGTAGAACAGGCCGAGGGTGTTGAAGTCCTTGGGGATGCCGTACACCTTGCCGTCGAAGGTGAAGGCGTCAATCAGCGCGGGGATGAAGTCGGCTTTGTCGGTGCCCGCGCCGGCCATCAAATCATCCAGCGGCAGCAGCACTTCGTTCTTGGCCAGTTCCTGCCACCAGAAGATGTCCATGTAGAACACGTCCGGCTCGGTGCCTGAGGCAAACGAGGTCAGCAGCGCCTGCTTGTAGTCGCCGGTGATCGGCTCGTACTTCACGACGATATCCGGGTTCTCAACTGAGAACTTGTATAGCAGCGACTCGAGCAGCGCGGTCTCCGCCGGACTGGAGGCCCAGCCGGAGAGGCGCACCACGGTCTTCTCGCCCTGCACTTCGACGACTTGCGTTTCCTTGACAGTGACGACCTGGGTGGACACCTTCTCCACCACTTGTGTCTGAATGATCACTTCCGGCGTGGCCGCTGGCGCGCAGGCCGCTAATAGCAGCGCGGCGACCATCAGCCCGGTGAGCGTTTGATAGGCTCGTTTCATGTGAGGTCTCCTCCAAAACATAGGTCAGGTTGCGAAAGGTGTGAAAAGGGAGTAGAAAGGGATTGCCCCGGTTCTTGGAAAGCTGCGATAGCTCACCTCCTCTGTGAGTTGAGAATGACTCTCGCCGACACGCGCTTGGCGCCAACCTGAGCGTGTCCGCGGACGAGGCGGCCAAGGGCCGGGGCGAGCCGCCCTAACCCGAAGCGCGCACGATCAACTTCGGTGACAACATCACTTGCTGTTGCGCTGGAGTCTGCCCGGCCAACAACTCCAACAACAACGCCACACACTGATGGCCGACCTCGCGGATGGGCTGGCGCACCGTGGTCAGCGGTGGCCACAGATATTGGGCCATGGGTGCGTCGTCGAAGCCCACTACGGCCAAATCGCGTCCGATGGTCAGGCCATGCGTCTGACCCGCATGAATGGCCCCAATCGCCATCGTATCGTTCACGGCCACAATTGCCGTGGGTCGCCGCTCCGCTTCCAGCCTCAGCAACTGTTCAGTCATACCGAAAGCGACTTCGAAAGAACCCTCGCCCTGTAGAATCCAGGCGGCATCCGGTTCAATGCCCGCAGCACGTAGCGCGGCAAAATAGCCGCGGGCGCGCTCGTTGCCCACACGCGAGTCTGCCGGCCAGCCTACTAGCGCAATCCGCCGATGCCCGCGCGCCAGCAGATGCTCGGTTGCCACTCGCACCCCGGCTTCACCATCCACATCCACCCATGGGAAGGCGCTTTCTGAATCGATGTGGCCG
This sequence comes from Anaerolineales bacterium, assembly GCA_052387475.1. GTDB lineage: Bacteria > Chloroflexota > Anaerolineae > Anaerolineales > UBA6663 > JANWXR01. Next base: position 16,174 of record JBQTJD010000082.1, read on the forward strand.
AAAGCGACGAACGGCACATTCTGCTCCTGCAGAAAACGCACCCGAGGATCGTCGTAGATGATGCTGGATATTACAAAGCCATCCACTTGTCCGGCGTCAATCAACTCGCGGTAGCTGCGGATTTGATCGTCGTGGCCTTCGTGATAGGGGAAGGGCAGGAAGTGATAGCCGGCCTCGTCGGCCTCCTGCACCATGCTCGTGAGAAAGGTGTCGAGAATGTGATTGGCTTGTCCGGGCGGGTCAGGCCGCCACGAGTAGCCAATCGTGTGCGAACGTTGGGTGCGCAGATTGCGGGCTTGCCGGTTGACGCGGTAGCCCAGGTCACGGGCGGCGGAGTGAATGCGATCAACTTTCTCCGATGAGACGTGGTTCTGGCCGTTGAGGACCTTTGACACGGTCTGGTAACTCACACCGGCCAACTCAGCCACGTCCTTGATGGAGATTCTTTTTTTTCTCATTGCTATCGTTCGCGCGAACGTTCGCTTATGGGGCTGCAAAACTGTACACCCGAAACGGGCCAGAGTCAACAAGGAAAATAAAAAGGGTGCATTTCTCAATAACGTCAGTTCGGGATAAGGAACTCCTTGGGGTAAGCTGGGGTTGCGACCAACCAGCTAGCCAAAGGAGTTCCGATGACCAGTTTAGTCGAATTGTTCTGTGCCGTGGACGACTTTTGCCAACA
>JBQTJD010000083.1:0-5737 GCA_052387475.1 Anaerolineales bacterium
CCAGAGCGGCGTCACCACCGGGTAGCCGTCCGCGCCGTTGGTCGCCAGCCGCGCCACCCATCGCCCCGAAAGAAAATCGTCAATCTCAGCTTGGGACATCGCCACTTCGGGCGACCATGCCAGCGCGCCGGTGATCTTCACGCGAGTTTCTCCTTTACGGCTCAGGCGGTTCTGCCTGGCTGAGCCCAGGCACTTGCACAGTCACCGAGTACAACACATCATCATCTTTCATCACACCGCGCCAGCTATTGGCGTTCACGGCCTCCCACGCCGCCGCCAACGCTTCGCCTTCAACCCACAGGCCGCCCTGCGCCTCCGCCAGTGAGAAACCGGCTGCTTCTACCGGCCATTGAACAACCTGCCCATTGCCGGGATCGGACTCCTCAAGCGGATACGTCGTCACGAATCCGCGCACAGGAACATAGTCTGCGCCAGAAACGCCCGCACCGCTGGCGATGTCATCATAGAGTGAGTGAAAGGCCTGTGGCGCGCCGCGATAGTACTCGCACCCAGACTTGGCCTCGCCGGCCAGGCTCACGCGCAGGCATTGGCTGGCGAGATCGGTGACGCTGTAATCGCCGTAGCTGTCGCGCCAGCCGAAAAAGCCCTCGTTCACCGCGCGTTGTAACAGTTCGCGCAGCGCCGATGCGGACAGCCGGCCTTCCAGCACGCGCCGCTCGCCGTTCGGTCCGGACTCCACCCAAACGATGCGGCCATCGCCCCAGACTGTGGCATCGGGGATGTAGTTGAGCGCCACTTCCTGTGGTACGAAGCCGCAGCAGAAAGTGACCTGGATGATCATGGCCTGCGGATCCGTGTCCCACTTGACCTCGGGGCGAGGCGGGAAGAGCGTGCTGCACGCCAGTGTTGCCAGCATCAGCGCCCCGAGCGCGGAAACAAAAGCGCCTTTCATCTGCCCTCCTGAGTCACGGCTCTATTCCCCAGGCCTGCAACTGCGCCGTCGCCGGTTCCCAGTTCGTGTGTTGATTGAGCGCCTCGCGCAGATCGGACTCGGCCTGTGTGGCGTTGCCCAGAGCATAGTGCGCCCGAGCGCGCCAGTAGTAGCTCTCCTCAAGGCCCGGTTTGACGACCAGCGCGGTGGCCAGGTCAATGATGTCTTGATAGCGGCCTGCGCCGAAGTACCCGGCGTACATCTCGTGTTGATACCACAACATCCGCCAGGGCAGCGTGCCGTAACTGCGCGCCTGGTCGAACGCCGCCGCCGCTTCCTCATCGCGCCCGAGGTAGTGCAGTGAGACACCGGCGTTGTGCCAAGCGAAGGCCAATTGCTCGGCGTCGGTGATCGATTGCGTTTCGCGTTGGGCCAGCGTGACGGCGTGCAGGTGATTGCTCTGCTCATCCGCGTCCGCGCCGAGCAGCGCCATCAACTCGGCCTCACGCTCCGGCGCGTACAACACAAGATACACGTAATTGAACGCGCGCCAATCCAGCGCCACCGCGTCGTAGCCGCGACGATAGTTCGGGCCTTTGAACGAGTCTTGCGTGAGGAACTCGCGCTGGTCGTCATCGAAGCCGGTGACCAGCGAGTAGTGCCCTTCCCAGCCCAACCCCTCCTGTTCGTGCTCCACTTCCAAAAACGCGCGCTCGAGGATGACCGGGAAGCTGTTCGCCACCAGCACCCGCACGCGCTCGAGATCGCCACCGTAGCGGATGGCGACGCCCAGCCCTGCCTGCTCACGCGCGAAGGTCGCCAGTTCGTGTGGTGTCACGTTCCGGTCTTCAAAGTCCGGCTTGATGACGGCGGCCACGTCTTTTTGCCAGCGCACATCCACCCCGTTGCCGTACCACTTCAGCGAGTCGGCCTCCGAGCCGCGCCAGCCCCAATACACCAGCCCAGCGGTGAGCGTGGCCGGGCCGCAGTTGTTGAACAGTTGCGGTTCGTAGCGCGTGCCCGCCAGCGTGATGGTGGGCGGCAGCACAATCGGCGTCGGCGTGTTCGTAGGAGTAGGGGTCGGCCTTGTGCCGACCCCAGTGGAATCGAGAATCGTAGGGGTCGGGCTGGTCCCGATCCCACTTGTCCCGACCCGTGTGGACGCCGCGACGACGAGAGTAGGCGGCGCGACGCGAGTAGCGCCGAGTGTCGGCAGCACCGCAGCCTGCGGCGCGAAGGTGTCGCGCACGCGTTCGGTGAACAGCGCGAGGCGCCATTCGAGCCGGTCGCGGACGAAGGGCATTTGCCAGAACACCGCGCCCGCTGCGACGAGCAGCGCGAGCACGACAGCGCAGCCGAGCGCATCGGCGACGCGCCGGCGACGACGGAGCGAGGAAGCAGAGCGCATGTGGCGATTATACGGTAGGGTGCGACGGTGGTTCTGAGAACAAAAAAGCCGCCTCGGCTTGAGACGGCTTTTGGCAGCGGCACAGCCACTCACGCCGGCGGGTTTGTCTCGCGCATGTGTTTGACCGACTGCTGGATCAGTTTCTTCAGCGTGGGCAGGTGCACTTCGTCGAGGCGTTTGATGTACAGGCACGACTTGCCGCAAGCGTGCTTGCCCAGCTTCTCCAGCAGCGCATCGTACTGCTCGAAGCCGGAGGTGATGTACACCGTCAGGTTTTGCTTGCGCGGTGAGAAGCCGGTCAGCGGCGAATCGCCTTCGCGCCCGCTGGCGTATTTGTAATGATAACTGCCAAAGCCGACGATGCTGCTGCCCCACATCTTCGGCTCTTCTTTGGTGACTTGCTTCATCAGTTCCAAAAGTGTAAAGGAGTCCTTGCGCTTCTGCTTGTCAGGGATGCGGTTGAGGAAGGCCTCGACGCTACGGTTGTTGAGTTTGGTCTTTGGCTCGGCCATGCGGGTTTCTCCTGAACAGGCGTTGCAAGCGGGATGATAACAAACCATCAACGGACTGGCAACGGACTAGCGGACGGGAACGGACATCCGTTTTAGTCCGTTCGTCCGTTTCGGTGTCCGTTGACGGACCCGGCGCGGCGACGCGAGGGTGCTGCACGCCAGCGCGGCGAGGGTGAAGGCGAGCAGAATAGTGGCGGGTGGCCGGAAACTCAATCGGCTTAAGTTAGTCAGTCTCACCGCGGGAGTTCGGAAGGCAACAGAGTCCGTTGCGCCCAGAGTTGGGCAGCCACAAGTGCCACATTACGAAAACGGACGGCTTGAATGACATAGAGCACTGAAAGGAACAAACCAACAATCAAGAGTCCCCCAAGTGAGCCTGGCAGGCTGTTTATTATCGCTGGCAATGTGCTTGCCAAGCCAATAGTAAGGAGAACGCTTACTGTCCAATTAGCATAGCCCGTTACGACCACTTGGCTTTCCTTATTCTCAGAATCAAATTGCAGCAAGCCATGCATAATCGGCGTATAGCGAAAGGCAAAGAACTTGAACTCAAACATGCTTTCGCGAAAACCATATTGATTTGTCGTCAACTTTTTGAACACCAACGACGGTGCAAGCATGTGCTGAAAATGCGACTCGAGTTGGTCAGTGCTCGGCAACTTCGGATGCTTCGGCGTGACCGAAACCAACTGACTAAAAATTGGCAATCCGATGGTGAAGTATGATTGATTCCAAGTTGCTGAAAGCACAACCTCAACAAGCAAAGTAATCAATACAATTGATGCCAAAACAACATTGGCAATATCAATCACGTTTGGCACTCACCCCTTCAACGGCCCCGTGCTCGCTTTCGCATTCGCCGGCGGGGGCGGCGGGGTGATGGGGAGTTGCAGGGTGAACGTGCAGCCGGGGAAGTGCTGCTCGTCGTAGCCCGTGCTCTCCACCCAAATCTTGCCGCCGTGCGCGCGCGCCACGCCCTTTGCAATGGCGAGGCCAAGGCCCGGCCCGCCGCCCTTGAACGCCACCTTACTGCTCGAGTGCAGGGCCACCGCGCCCACTTGATAGAACTTCTCGAAGATCAAATCCTTGTGCTCGGCGTCGAGGCCGATGCCGGTGTCCTGCACCACGATCTCCGCGCCGGGCGCGTCGCCCTCCAACGTCAGCGGTTTAGTGCGGATAGTGATCGTTCCCCCGTCGGGCGTGTACTTCACCGCGTTGATGATGAGGTGATACACCGCCTTTTGAATCAGCGTCGGGTCGGCGTTGATGATGGGCGTGAGGCCGGTGTGCTCGAGGGTGAACGTCAGCTTGCGCGCGCCCGCCTCGGCTTCCTTCTGGATGCGGTTGGCGATGTCGTTGACCACGCTCTTCAGCGGCACCGGCACCACCGATAGCCGTAGGCCCTCGTTGTCGATCCGGCTGACATCCAGCATCGTGTTCACGATCTCGTGCAGCCGCTCGGTGCCTTTGCTCAACCCGTCCAGCACCTCCATCAACATACTGCTGGCGCGGACGCCGTTATCAAGCTTCATCACGTTGATGTAGCCCTTCATCACGGTGAGCGGGGTGCGCAGTTCGTGCGCGGCCACCTGGATGAATTCGAGTTTGTTGCGGTCGAGCTGGGCGAGCACTTTGTTGGTGCGGCGCAGGTCCTCAATCGCCATCTGGTCGTTCTGGCGCATGCGGTTGAGGGTGATGCGGATGATGTTGAGGGCCATGTGCGGGCTGCGGCTCAGCATCGCCTCGAAATCGCTCTTGGCCATTTCGAGCACGTCCACTTCGGTGAGGGCGCGCACACTGGCGGCGCGCGGCGCGTTTTGAATCAATGCCATCTCGCCGACGAAGTCGCCCTGGCCGACCACGCGCAGCACGCGCTCGGCCTGATCTTCGCCGACGGCTTTGGTGATGACGGCCTCACCGCTGGCGAGGATGTAAAACACTTCCTCGTATGCGCCCTCGTGACACAGCACGTGTCCGGGCGGATACGTGTGCGCGCGCGTCACGTGCGCCATGTCTTGAATTTCATCCTCGGTCAGGCCCACGAATGTCTGGCTGAGGACGGCAGATTTATTGATGGGGGTAGTGCTGTTGGTCACGTATCACTCCCTAATCCCTAACCCCTCCAGAGAGGGATTAGGGGTGAGGGGTTAAGGGGTTTCAGTCACCGGCGCGAACGGCAGCGTGAAGTGAAACGTGCTGCCTTTGCGATACTCGCTCTCCAGCCAGATGCGCCCGCCCTGCATCTCGATCAAATTCTTCACGATGTTGAGGCCGAGGCCGGTGCCCGTCGCCATCTCGCGCGCCATGCGGTCTTCGGCGCGGAAGAATTTTTGGAAGAGCTTGCGCTGATCTTCAGGGGAGATGCCGATGCCATCATCCTGAATTGAGACGTGCAGCACCTCCGGCGGGCCATCCGGCTCCCAGATATTGTCGGCGCGTTCGGCGCGCAGGACGATGTGCCCGTTCTCGGGCGTGTACTTGTGCGCGTTCGAGACGAGGTTGGTGACGACTTGCGAGGTGCGCACGTAATCGGCCAGCACATATGGCAGGTCGGTCGGAACCTCCACCGTCAGCAGTTGCTTCTTCGCGTCAATCAGCGCGCTGGTGCTGCGGATCACATCGTCGGTGACGGCGGTGATGGGCAGCGGTTTCAACTCCAACTTGAGCCGGCCGCTTTCGATGCGGGCCACATCCGACAAATCGGAGACCAGCGTGTTCATGCGCTCGACGTTACCGCGAATGGTGCCGAGGAATTGTTTCTGCATGTCGTTGGGCTGGCCGACCACACCGCCCATCAGCAAATCGGCGTAGCCTTTGATGGACGTCATCGGCGTCTTCAACTCGTGGGCGACGAACGACACGAATTCACTCTTGGCCAGATTCGCCGAGTTCACTTCGGCGTACAGCCGCGCATTGGTGAGGGCG
>JBQTJD010000084.1:0-1552 GCA_052387475.1 Anaerolineales bacterium
ACATCCTCCTTCACCCGCGCCGCCCGTTCGCGCGCCAACTCCTTCAACACCCCGAACGGCACAATCTCCAATTCTCCAATCTCTTTCCTCACCCGCGCACGCATCAGCTCGGCGGTATTGGGCGCACCGGCCACCATCTGCATCAGCGGGTCGAGGCGCGGCCACAGGACCAGGGCCTCGGCCACTGGCCGCACCTGCTCAAGCGTCCAGCGCAGAAAATCGCGCATGCCGACCGGCTTGCCCGTAAACGGATTCTCGATCTCGGCCCGCAGCCCGTGATGCGCGGCCTCGGCCTCATTGCGGCGCGCGCGGGCCAAATCTTCGTGATCGTAGCGGAAGGCGCGCGCGAACGCGGGATCGGCGTAGCACTGAATCAGCAGCAACTCCTTCAGCGTGAGATTGGCGATATCGAGGTCGAATGGATGGCCGCCCTCGTCGGTGCGCACTTCCACGCGCGCCATCGGGATGTTGATGCGCGCCAGCAAGTTCTCGCGCTCGATCTGTTGCGCCATCTCCTCCGCCGAGATGCGCTGCTTGCCAGCAGCATACAATCCGCGATGATAAATCGCGTGCAATTGCTCGCTCGTCGTTAGGATCAACCGCTCCACTGGCTCGGCGAAGGAACGCGCGCGCACTGGAGTCCAGTTGTTGTTGCCGAAGCGCACACCGCGTCGCACGAGATCGTACGAGGCGCGCAGATAGTCATCGTGGGTGCGATAGAGATTGGGGATGTCGAGCGTTTCGGGATTCGGAAACGTGAAGTTGCGATTGGAATCGACATCGGTGAGGGTGACGACCGCGCGCCCGTTGCGCCATTCGGGCCGCAGCGGCGTGGAGGCGCTGGTGGCGATGAAGAGCGCGGCGAAGGCCCGCATCAACCGCGTGGCCTCGATGTACACGCGATTTTTGTAATCGTCGAGATGCTGGTCGCCGCGCTCGCTGGGCGAGAGATGCATGAAGTCCCAACTCAGCAATGGATCGGGCAATGACAGGTTGGCGTGGATGCCGGCGGTCGCCAGCGCATCGCCGTACATGTCCACGCACTTCTGCAAGTAGCGGCGCTTCGCTAAATGCCACCCGCCCGGGATCGAGTCGTGCCCGACTTTGGCGGGGTAGAGCAGGTTGCCGTGAAAGGCGAACAACTCCTCGCCAAACTCGCGCCCGGCCTGGGCCAGCGCATTGAGCAGCGTCGCTTCGAGCAACCGCCCTTCATACACCGCGCCGAGCGCCGAGTAATAGGGTCGCGTCGCCCACTCGATCATCCAGTGAAAGACCTCACGTTGCGCGCGGTCGGTGCTCCAGCCGGGCAGGTCGTGACCGAGTAGATGATCAATGAAGCTTTGCTGATCAGGCCCGGTGCCGACGGTGAGCACCGGCTTGAAGTCCGAGTCGAGCAGGTTGAACTCCAACTCGAAGCCCGAAGTGCCACTTTTGAAATTCGATTTGAGCGCGGCCTCACGGGCCAGCAGATATTTTTCGGCGAACTTGAAAGGAGAGAAGGACATTCACGCTCCGGGAAACAAAGGAAATCTGGGAAATGAAGTTGACGTCA
>JBQTJD010000085.1:0-8250 GCA_052387475.1 Anaerolineales bacterium
GAAGCAGAGCGAGATCGCCGCGCCAAGGACCACGCCGACCAGGCGCGCTGGCTGGGGCTGACGTTGTCAGATCTGCGGACTGAAGCCGTCCGGATTCGCCCCGTTGATGCCTTGCGCTTGGTCGACCGCATGCCAGAGGTGGCCAGCTTGGCGCAGAGGATCTTGGCCATCGAAGAACAGGAACGGCAGGCCTCTGCCGGCATTGCCGCGCGTACCAGCGAGATGCAGACATTCGAACGTCTGCATCCACGCCGTGCATGGTTGCACCGGTATGGACTGTGGCGTGACGCTGAGGCACAGGCAATCGGTGAGCAGCTGGAGGACCACCAGCGTCGCCTGGACGACGTCTCACCCCAGCTGCTAGCCCTTCGGCGCGAACGTGCGACCCAGATCCAGGAGCGGCTACCAGCTGCGGAGATGGAGCACTTGGCGATGGTCGAACGGCATGCTCGGCTGCTTGCGCTCCTGCAGGAGCGCGAAACCCAGCACACCAAAGAACAGGCAGATCGCTTGGCACGGGAACAAGCGGAACGCCAGGCGCGCAGAGAGGCTACACAGACCGCCCGTCACCTGGAGATTGCCGCAGGCCTGCATCAGAAAGGTCAGCTGGCCAGCGTCGGAAACTACCTACACCAGGTGCTGGATAGCTACATGCGCATGGGCGACACCCAACAGAAGAGGCTGGATGCGGTGGTCTCTCGCATGGTCGAACATCCGACCCTTCTCGATGCCACCCGGAAGGTGCTGCAGCCCCACCAGGAAGCCATCGCCAAGGTCGAGCATGACCGCGATCGTAGCGGGCCTAGGTTGGGTCGGTAAAAAGACAAAGGGCGCCGAACGGCGCCCTCTTTCACAGCACCGACCAGCTTGTCATCGCTTGGCCGGGCTGGCTGCCCTTTCGGGCAGTCTCACAAGCCCCTTGCGGGAACGTCAGGAAGCTTACATGGATCATGGTCTATGGACCATGAATCACCAAGCCAAGGGCTGCTGCTACGCAGGTCTTGATGGCGGCGAACTCTGATTCAGGGATCTCTGGAACCACGTACTGCCGCTTGCCGGCCTTGATCCTATCCAAGCGGTGCAAAGCCACGGTCACCACCATGTCGCACTTCACCCAAGACAGCACAGTCTTTCCTGGCAAAGGGTTCGCGCCGAGCTGGTGGTGATAAGGCCTCACTACCGTCGGTGAAGTGGTACTCACCGGAACCACGGTCACCAACTGGGCGTTATCCCGATGCTTGGCCAAGACTATGACCGGCCGGACCTTGACCATTTCTGGGGCAACGAAGCCAGTGCCGAAATCGCACATAACCACGCTTCGAGCCCTGGGCTGATAGAGAAGAGCCATGCTTCGCTACTTTCGCAAATACGCGTTCATGGCCTCGACGATCAGATCTGTCAAGGTTTTTTCATGTAGCAACGCTGCTGATTTCCATTCTTTTCTTACACCCTTTGGTACGTTCAAATTAATGCGCACCAGGTCTTCTTTTGTGACCTCGGATAGCGGCAGCTGACGCAGCGAATCCAACGGCTTCGACTTCAGACCCATTGCAGTGTCTCCAACTCGGTAGTAAGTGCATCGATCTCTGTCTTTGCCGCAGCATCGACCAGGTCGTACACGCTGACTCCATCAGTTAGCGACTGAGCAAAAACAATCCGATTTCGGATTGCGGTTTTCAGCAACGGTATCCCGTATTCGTTCCACTGCCCCGTGGCAACCTGCTTTGTCAGATTCGACGTGCCGGCCCGGTTGGTAACGAAGGCTGCATCAATGTGGCCACCAACGTCGCGTTTTCGTTGAATCAGCGCCACAGCCGCGGCCGAGGCCCAGATGTCGGCGCCGGACGGTTGGATCACGATCAGTGCCGTGTGAGCAATGCGTACTACCCCGGCGGTCATCCGCTCGGCCTTCGCCGGCGTGTCGATCACAACGAGGTCAGCGGCGAGCGCACTCACAGAGACCAAGAGTTCGGGGCGGTCAAGTGCGACCACGGGCGGCAAGTTGGCGCCCTCGGGACTGGCAGCACGCCAGTCCCGAGTAGTGCCCTGTGGATCAGCGTCTACGAGGACGACACGGCGGCCCTTGCGGTGCTGTGCCGTCGCCAGCTGGATGGCCAGCGTCGATTTACCGACGCCGCCCTTCTCGTTGAGCAGGGCTAGAATTCTCATTACTCACGTACTCACATGATGCTATGAGTTCGTGAGGATACGCGAGGTTAGGGTCTGGTCGCCCACATGTCTGGAAGGCGTGTCATCACCATCTCGGACGTCGTTCTGGCTGCTGGATCGCGCAGCGCTGACTTCATGCGCCACACCACTCGATCTTGGCCAACAAAGCCTTCGTGGATCCGTGAGCCTGCGTACAGTTGCGTTCCAGACGGGAAAAGGTTCGGGTTGACGGCCTGGGTGTTGGCACCGCGGTACACGCCATTTTCCAGCCACCACACCCACGTCGAAACATCGGTGATAGTCGTACCGACCGGCCGGAGATTGGAGCCGGTGCAGCCTTCAAGACATGAAACCGCGTAGTACTGTGCGGTGATGGCAGGCACAGGCGTCAGATCGAGATTGCCGGAAATACCCGGATCGATATGGAGCGCGACAGGCGCACGTTTTGCGACGCGCAGGACGGTTTGGAACGTCTCAGTGGCGTCCGTCTGTCCAGCCTTCTCATCGCGAAACACGACTGCCCAAGTCCCTGCCAGAACATCCACGTCCTGACGAGTCAGCACAAAGGCGTGCAACGGCACGACCTGGTTGGCGTACGTGATTCGGCCGCGACGTGAGTCAAAGAACGTCATCTCACCTTCGCCTAATTCAGCCACTTGGGTGATGGTTGCGGGGGTCGGTGGGCATGTGGGACATCCCCCACCAGAGCCCGTGAACAGCGGTGATCGCAACACAGCGACGGCACCCAGCTGGCGGCGCTGCGCCTCCGTGTAGACCGTCAGCTGCCCTTGCAGCACCAACCACGACGCGCGTCCGGACGCTTCGTAGGTGTACCAGGCGACGAACGCATATCCGTTCTCGTCCACGTCGAGGAACCAGCCATTGTTTGGCCGACCGTCCGACACCCAGGCACCTTCGACGATCGGCACCGGAATCAGCGGATCAAACGCCTTAGCTGGGGACACCAGCAGAATCGCAAAAAGAATCATTAGACGCGTCATCGTACTCACTCCCTTAGTTAACTGGCCGGCCGCAAATGCGGTTTTTTGCGTTTAACGACAGCTTCCACGTGCGCTGGAACTGCGATGGACACGATTGACCGGGAACGGTTGACCAGAACATCGCCTCGCACGCACCAGCACTGGTGTAGAAATTTTGGTTGTTCAGTGATGTGGTTTGTCTGCTGTACTCATTCGTCGTTGCTGGAAACGGGTCTAGCTCACCATCGCCATTGCTGTCGCACTGCAGGGGTGGGTTAGCTTGAGTAGAAAACTGCCTACCATTGGTTAGCGTGCCAATGAGAGTCTGGAACAGCAGTCCAGAGGAACAGGTAGGCCACTCCCCAACCATAACGCGGCCATCAGTGCATGATGGTTGGGAATACGCGCTATTGTCGCAAAAAGGGTCGTTAAACGGGCATCCACGCATACCGTCGATCACCTCGATATCTTCGTATTGCGCAGTTGGCGTAGTTGGGTTGCTGTCCTCACCCCCAAGCTCCGGGAAACCAAGGAAATACACGGCTATGGCTTCGGCCGGTGCGGATTGCAGCCAATTTACCAAGGAGAAATCCGAGAAGGCGCCAAGGTATCCGGTAGCGGATGTGGTGCCGGCAGCTACGGTACCGGCAATAGCACGATGATTGACGACCCCAATACCTGCAATTTGAGCTTTGAGAGCTGCGATTGATGCTCTCTCGTACGTAACGCCGACCTTCGCCAGACGGGCAGCGAGCGGTGCGAGCGTCTCTGTGATGATCGTACGCACCTTGCCATCCGTGGCGTGTTTGATCGAAACGACGCGGTATGGCTGGCCGAAGGGCGTGCTTCCCACCGCGTCGGTCCCACCCGGGCCAACTCGTTTCGCAAAGTTCGGCGGAAGGTGTCCGTCGGCAATCAATGTGGTGATGGAGATCTCCACACGCTGGCCAGCCGTCCACGAGAGCTGCTGGGCGGCGACATACTTTCGCGCGGCCTCTTGCAGGATGTTCAGTTCCGACGCTTCCTGTGACGCCAGCCGGCTCTGTAGTTGAGACGTCCGGAAATTGCCCAACGCCATCGCGATCAGCCCGAACAGCGATACCGCGATCGTCAACGCGACCGCCATTTCCACCATTGTGAACCCACTACGTCGACTCATGTTGCCTCCTACGGGCGCATGGATAGAGGGCACCCGGACAATCCGGGTGCCCTGTCGACTCATGTAGCGTTGTGAAGCTATCGACTCATGTTGCCTGCGGTCCGCTTAGCTTTTGGCTAAGTCGGTGCACTCATAAGCTCACATACTCACGTGAGTATGTCAAGCGGGACGCGCTGGTAGATCGAGTTCCATACCGGGGAGCGCCGGTTGAGATGGGGGTTCCTCCCCTGGCCCCGTGGGTAGTTGCCGCTCTCCGGGGTAGAGAGTAGGTATAGCTTTCAGGTTCGGGCCATCGAGTTTTTCCTGGTCGGCGCTAGACACCAACACTCGGGCGTCGAATACGGCGTACTGCAGGTTTTCGCGCTTGTCCGCCCAAGCCACGCGGCTGTTTACCGCGTAGGCCAGGGCACCGCCACGCTCGGAGCCGATGCGCACTGTTTGCACCCATGCGCCGGCTACGAGGTCGCCTATGGCTCTTTTCACGGTCGACACCGATGTGGCGGCCAGAGCGGCAAGCGTTTGGTGGGAAGCGACAAGGATCCCTGAGCTGTTCATATTGGCCACCAAGAGGTGTAGCAGCTGGGCGGCGCGTGGTTTTGCAGCCACCAACTGTGCCCATTGCTCGTGAGCTTGCCGCTCTGTTTGAACCCACGTGCCTTTGACCTGGGGATGGGTCAACTTTGTGCTGATAGCGCTCATTCGTGCTCCATATCGATCAAGCATGCGCGCTATCTTTGACTGGTATCGCTCATTTTTGCAAGATACCGCTCATACCTAGGTCATCAGCTATGACCTAGGGGTAGGTCATAGCTGGTGAGCTATCGGGTGGTCTTAAGTCATTGATTCGTAAGGCTCGAAAAACAGCCCTCTATCTATGATTCTTAGGCTTCGGTTTTGAGGCGTGGTAAGGAGTGCGCCGGCATCCCCACTGGACCGGGTAAAGCTCGGTCCAGTGGGACCCCTAGATGCCGGTTCCTGGCCGATCGCCTGCGGCGAGCGGACGGCTTCGCCGCCCTTCGTTCAGCGCACTTGTCTCCCCGGCTGCGGGCTGCGCCCTCCGCGCGGGGCCGTAGCCCGGACCACTGCGCTTCGGCCGTTGCTCTTGGGTTTTGCGAAGCAAAAAACTGATCCCTTGAAAGCCACCCCCCCGCCCTCGGTGGTCGTTGAGGGCGGTGTGGGTAACCCCGGCTGGGTGTGGGCAAGGCGGTGGGCAACAGCTCCACCGTTGTCCACCGGCTTGTCCATGCCCGCTCAGACGGGGTTATCCATGCCGCTGGTGGTCCGGAGTCCAGGGCAAAAGCTTTGGGAGCTACCTACGAAGCAAAGAGCGCGTGCGCGAGCTCGAGGAAGGCTCGCCGTCATCAGCCGCGTACGGGCACGCTGGCTACGTGCCGGGCTACCTGGTCAAGGCCAAGCGGCCTACGGCCGTCGCTGCGCGAGCCTTGACCACGCCCAGCACTGCGCCATCGAGGCCCTACCGCGACCGACGCCGACGAGCTGGCCACCTGGGCGGGGTCTGTGTAGGAAAAGCCCTACACCAGCCGGTGGCAAAGCCTGACCCGCTCCCTCAGCCTCTGGGCTGGCGCGAGGGGCTATACAAGGATGGGCGGACTTTTACGGGTGAAACCGTTAGCCCAAGAACGCGAAACAACGCGATTCTTTGCGTTATTCCGCGATTCTTCGCGATTCAATGCGACTCACCGGCCGGTTCCAGCACCTGGGCGTCAGGGTCGTAGCTGGCCAGGTGCTCGTAGGCCGTTTCCACTGCCCAGCAGTAGCCGTCCGGATCGTCCTCGCCCGTGGCACCGCCGACCAGCTCGGTTTCGATGCCGGCATCGTCGATCTGGATCACAGCCCACTTCCAGCCGCCCAGCTTTCGAGCGTGGACCTCGCCCCGGTAGGTCATGCCTGCGGCTCCGGCTGGACGTGCTTGCGGTACCGGGCCGCGCTGGTGAACAGGTCCCCTACACGGGTCCGCACCCCCGTCTGGTCGAGCACGTAGCCCCGGTGTTCCAGGATCTGGCGAACCATCCGGCCGGCAACCTGTTTCCACCGGTCCGGCCGGATCGAATCACCGAACGCTTTGACCAGGTAGGGCTGCAGACCTTCGAGGGCTGGCCGGCCCAGGTAGGTCGTGGTTTCGAGGCAGGCCAAGGCTTCCGGGCTGTTGAGGTACTGCCACAGGTTGCCGCCCATCTCGGTGCCAGCCAGGTCGGAAAACGTTCCCGCGTCAAAACTGATCATGTCGCCCGCCTCGTTTGTTTAGGTGGGTCTATTATCACATGTCATAGAAGACATGTCAACAGTGACATGCAAACAAACATCATGCGTTAGGCCTAACGGTTTAGCTCTTGGCCAACAAAGCGTCCCCTGCAGCCTTCCAGGAAGCGTGGCGATCTTTGTCAGTAGCGCGAACATCGAGCAGGGCACCGAGCAACAGCCCCTTGTCCCACCCATCCATGCCTGCCAGGTCGATTAGCGCTCCGAGCTGGATTAGACGGTGAGTTCGAGCGCGCCTGGCTGCATCCGCATCCGCAGTCACGATCCGCCGAGCCCTGGCTATGGTCGACTGAGCGCGCTCAGATGCGCGCTCAGCTGCCCATAGTGCTGTCAGTTTTCGTGCTTCTGCCGGTGTGTGTGCTGGCATCTCCGCCAACTGCATCAGCAGACGCTGATGCAGTGACGGAGCTTTTAGAGCGCGTAGGTAGGACATCCGTGAGGCTCGCCAGTCGTCCTGTTTTTTCGCCATGTCTTCGTCACGCTATGTGGTTGCGTGCAGTGTAGATCGGAGCGAGAGCATGCGCTATCCTTCCAATCGATCAGATTGGAAGGCGCGCTTAGGTGTTTCTGGCTTCGCCAGAAACGCGCGGCCTGCCGGCAGCAGAGGCAAGAGCGGAGCACAGCGCGTGGCGATCGCACGGGTATCGGTGAAGGTTGGCAAGGCCGGCAAGGCTGGGCCTCATGCTGAGTACATTGCCCGAATGGGCAAGTACTCAGGCATCGGCCAGTCAGCACCGGCCCCAGTGCCTGGGCCCGCTGCTCGCCGCCATCCCGAGAAGCTAGAAGCCTGCGAAGTCGGCAACATGCCGGCGTGGGCCCAGCACGACCCGTCCGTGTTCTGGCGCGCCAGCGACGAACACGAGCGGTGCAACGGCAGCGTCTATCGGGAGATGGAAATCGCTTTGCCCAGGGAGCTGACGCCAGTTCAGCGCCGTGACCTGGTGCGGGCCTGGGTCGAGCAAGAGCTCGGCGGCCGCCACGCCTACCAGTGGGCCATCCATGTCCCCCAGGCCCTCGACGGTGGCGACCAGCCACACGTCCACCTGATGTTCAGCGAACGCCAGGTGGACGGCATTGAGCGCGATCCGGAGCAGTATTTTCGCCGCTACAACTCCCGCAACCCCGAGAGGGGAGGGTGTCGCAAGGGGTTCCAGGAGGTAGCTGAGGTACATGGACCGGCTCGTGATGCTGCCCGTGCTGGCCAGCTGCAGGCCCTGCGGGAGCGATGGGCAGTGGCCTGCAACACCGCGCTTGAGCAAGCCGGCCGCCCCGAGCGCATTGATATGCGCAGCCATGCGGTGCGAGGGCTGGATACCCAACCAGAGCGCAAGCTCAGGCCGAGTGAGTGGCGGGATCCAGCGGTGCAGCAAAAGGTTGTGGATTTCCGCCAGGCCCGAGAAGCGTGCGTGATGTCGGCCGCCCATGTAGGCAGCCTGATCCCTGATGCCGGAGCGGAAATCATCAACCTCGAGGCAGCCCGTCAGCGCAGAGCCGCACTTGCTAAGCAGCAACAGCGGGAACGGGAACAGCGGGAGGAAGCAGAGCGAGATCGCCGCGCCAAGGACCACGCCGACCAGGCGCGCTGGCTGGGGCTGACGTTGTCAGATCTGCGGACTGAAGCCGTCCGGATTCGCCCCGTTGATGCCTTGCGCTTGGTCGACC
>JBQTJD010000086.1:0-2067 GCA_052387475.1 Anaerolineales bacterium
CCCGCCGCCCACGCTCTGAGACCGAGGTGCGCGACAACCTGAAGAAGCACGGCCTCCTGCCTGAGTTGATCGACGCCGAGATCGCCCGGCTGCGTGAGAGCGGGCTTTTGAATGACGATGCGTTCGCCAAGTTGTGGGTGGAGAACCGCGCCGCATTTCGACCGCGCAGTAAACGCGTCTTGCAGGTCGAACTCAAGCGCAAAGGGGTGCCACCGGCAGCGATGAAAGCGGCCCTGGCCGAGGTGAACGATGCCGATGCCGCGTACCGGCTGGCGACCCAGCGTGCGCGACGACTGACCACTCTGCCCCGTGAGGAGTTCCGCCGGAAGTTGGCCGGCTTCCTGGCGCGGCGCGGCTTCGACTACGACACCGTCGGGCCGCTGGTGGAGCGGGCATGGCAAGAGCTAAAGTCTGAAGACTAACGGCGCGTTTTGAAAGTGAGAGCATTCCTATGACAACCGGTGACATCGTATATTTGCTCGTGGGCCTGGCAGTCGCCCTGATTGTGGGTCTGGCCGCCGGCTACTGGTTTGGCCAGCGCCAGCAGAAGTTGAAGATGCAAGTGCGCGAGCAACAGGTTGAGCAACAGGCGCGCGACCTCGCCCAGCGTGCTACCCTGCTAACCCAGCAAGCCGAGGCGCAAACCAAAGAGATTGTGCTCAAGGCCAAAGATGAGGCCATCCGCATCAAGAACGAAGCCGAGGTTGAATCGGTGCGCCGGATGGGCGAACTGAATAAAGAAGACCAACGGCTCGCCCGCCGGCGTGAGGAGTTGGATCGCAAAGTCGAGCAGCACGATCAGCGGCGCTCGCAGCTCGACAAACGCCAGAACCAACTCGACAAGCGCGAGAACGACATCGGCAAATTGCAGGAAAAGCGCGCCGAGGAGTTGCAGCGGGTCGCAGCCATGACGCAGGAAGAAGCGCGCAGCCTGCTCATTGGCGAGGTGGAAAAGACCGCCCGCGGGGATATGGCCCGAACCATCCGTCAAATCGAAGAAGAGGCCAAGGCCGAAGGGGACCGGCGCGCGCGCGGCATCATCTCTACCGCCATCCAGCGCATTGCCTCCGAGCATGTTTCCGAAATCACCGTTTCGGTCGTGCCGCTGCCCGCCGACGAGATGAAAGGCCGCATCATCGGCCGCAATGGTCGCAACATCCGCACCTTCGAGCAAGCCGCCGGGGTGGACGTGATTGTGGACGATACGCCGGAAGCCGTGACGATCTCCTCCTTTGACCCCACCCGTCGCGAAGTGGCCAAGCGCGCGCTGGCCAAGCTGGTCGTAGATGGGCGCATCCATCCCGCGCACATCGAGAAACTGGTGCACGACGCGCAAAAGGAAGTCGAGGGTGTGATCAAGGAAGCGGGTGAGCAAGCTGCCTTTGAGACGGGCGTGCCGGGCCTGCATCCCGAGATTCTGCGGCTGTTGGGCCGGTTGAAGTTCCGCACGTCTTACGGGCAAAACCAGCACGGCCATGCGATTGAGACCGCGCTGCTCGCGGGCGCCATCGCCGCCGAACTCGGCGCGGACGTTGGGCTGGCCAAAGCCGGCGGCCTGCTGCACGACATCGGCAAGGCGCTCGATCACGAAGTAGAGGGTACACATGCCGCCATCGGCGCGGAGTATGCCAAACGCTACGGCGTCAATCCCAAGGTCGTCAACGCCATTGCCGCTCACCATCACGAGGTCGAGCAACTATCGGTGGAAGCCATCATCGTCGAAGCAGCCGACGCCATCTCTGGCGCGCGGCCCGGCGCCCGGCGCGAATCGCTTGAGCAGTACATCAAGCGCGTCAAAGGGCTGGAGGAAATCGCCAACTCTTTCACCGGCGTGCAGCAGAGTTTTGCATTGCAAGCGGGCCGGGAGGTCCGCATCATCGTCAATCCGGAACGGATCGATGACCTGAGCGCGCTGCAACTCAGCAAGGAAATCGCCAAGAAGATCGAGGAGACGATGACGTATCCGGGCCAGATCCGGGTGACCGTCATCCGCGAGACGCGCGCGACCGAGTTTGCGAAGTAAAACATGCGGCCACGAATTTCACGAATGAACACGAACAACAGCCT
>JBQTJD010000087.1:0-4447 GCA_052387475.1 Anaerolineales bacterium
GGGCGGGACGACGCCGGCCGGGGTTTGCAGTGGGCCGGTGTGTTTCACCGTCGTCGAAATCTCGTTCACCATCTGCCCCTCTCCAATGACCTGATTATCAATCTTGATTTCCATATCGGGGAACGCGTCTTTGAAGCCGTGCATGAATTGCAGTAAGCCATCCTTACCTTTGAACGTCTGGCCGAAGGGGATGATCGTGCCTTCAAAGTCATCGGTCGCCAGCTCCAGCACGCCTTGAAAGTCGTTGCGGCCAAAGCGGTCATAGACTTCGCGGGCCAATTGGGTGTACGGATGAGTGGACATGCTGATTCTCCTGTGAATGTTCGGTGGGTTGAATTGCGAACACTATAGGAGAAAGCCCTCCGACGGCGCATGGGGGGAAGTACGAAGATTCGATGCGGCGCGGTACGTAGATTTGGCTGGGACAACTCAACTGCATAACACCCACTTCATTCCCGCACTCCCTTCTCCACCCCGCCAAGTTTGGCGGACGCCCAGACCGCAACCTGCACCCGCGAGTCGAAGCCGAGCTTGCCCATGATATTCTCGACGTGTTTCTCCACCGTGCGCTCGCTCACCACCAGTTCGGCCGCAATCATGCGGTTGGCCTTCCCCTGCGCGACGCGCACCGCCACCTCCCACTCACGCGCCGTGAGTCCGCCGAACGCCTTCCTGGCGGATTGGCGCGCGGTGAGCGCCGGTATGGAGGGAAACGACTCCCGTGCGCGGTGAATGTAGTTCGCGCGTAACCCTTCATCCCCAAGAGAGACCGCACAGGCTTCGATAATCGTTTGACCTGCGGCAGCTTCACGCTCGGCGTCTTCCGTTCGCCCCTGTGCGCGATAGAGCCGGGCCAGCGCCGCACGCGCCCGCCACTCCAGCCCGCGCGCGTCATGAGTCGCCGCAGAGTCTGCTGCGCCGCGCAACACGGCTTCCGCTTCGGTGTACCGGCTCAGTGCAGATAACGTTTCGCCTCGCAACAGGCCCAGCCTCGGGATCGCATGCTCGCCGACCATCTCGATGTTGGGCGCGGTCGCGATCAATCGATCCACAATCTTCAGAGCTTCATCCGCGCGGTTCTGTGCCAGCCGCAATTCGGCCAGAGCCGCCCACGCATGCCGCTGCCCGATGAACAGCATCGGCGTCTCAGGCGTAAGCCCCTCAGCCAGCACACCTTCGGCCTGTATGAGTTGACTCTGCTGCACTAGCGTTGAGGCCAGCCAGCCCGCCGCTGTGCGTGTCCAATGAACGGCCTCACTCTCGCGCGCCATCTGCACCGCCATCTCCAATTGCGCCTGAGCTTGCGGCAGCGCGAGCAAGTCGAGATGGAGAGCGCCGCTCACCCAATGCGCCAGCGCCATAAATTGGTGGTGGCCGATTTCTTCGGCGAGTGTCACAGCCAGCCGGGCTAATTCGAGCGCGCGGCCATAATCGCCCGCCATTGCCCATACCTGCGCTAGCCAGGCCAGAGCTAACACTTCGGCGGGGCGCGAGCCGGTTTCGCGCGCAAGACGTAGGGCCGTTTCAGTACCACGCACACGCTCATCCAGATTTGCCGACGGCCACACGGCCACATTGACAAAGTAGATGTGGGCGCGCGGGCCGAGCACGGTGAGCGTACCCCCCAACCCGGCGCGGTCATCCAATTCCCGCCACAACGTTGCCGCGCGTTCGTAATGGGCCATCCCTTGCAGTGGATCGCCCGCCATGGCCGTCGTCATCGCCAGCAAATCGTAGGTCTCGGCCAGCCCGCGCTGATCGTCGAGTTGCTCAAACAGCATTCGCGCTTCGCTGTGATCGGCCAGGGCTTCGTCCAAATGCTCGACGTTCATATGCCAATTACCGGCGCGGTTGAGTGTGTGAGCCAGCGCGACCGGGTCGTTCAACTGCCGCGCCGCCGCCGAAGCCTGCTCGAGGTAGCGGCCCATGCGCCCATAGTCACGCGCCGCCCACAGCCCGGCCAAATCCAGCAACGCCTGCCACTCGAGGCGCGGGTCGCCGCCAGCATGCACGAGTTCTGCTTCGTAGTCGGCGCGGGCGGAGTCAAACTCGCCGAGCGTTTCGTAGGCCTGCCCGCGCGTCCGGAACAGCGCTGGTTGAGGTGCAGGGGCGGCGAGTGTCTGCGCGACAGTCAGGGCGCGGGTGAAATGCTCGATGGCGATACGCGGCGCATATAGCCGCTGCGCACTTTCTCCCGCACGTTGCGCGTACGCCAGTGCCTTGCCCCACACGCCCGCTTCGAAAAACTGATGTGCCAGTTCACCCGGCGCATCCGGATTCATCCGCTCCATCGTCTCGGCCACCGTGAAGTGCAGCGTGCGCCGCTCGCGCGCCAGCAGCCCGGCGTACACGGCCTGCCGCGTCAGCGCGTGGCGAAAGGCAAAGACTTCCGCACTTTCCTCGGTCACCAGTTGCGCGGCGATGAGTTCTTTCAGCAGCGTGAGCAGTTCGGCTTCATCGTGACCGGTCAGCTTTTGCAGCAGCGCGAAATCAAATCGCCGCCCGGCGACGGCGGCCAACGTGAGCGTCGCGCGCGCCGAAGCGCTCAAGTCGCGCACGCGGCGCTCGACTGCATCCTGCACCGTGCGCGGAATGTGGAGCTCCGAAATCGGCTTGCGCGCCCAACCGGTCGCGCCAGCATAAATGTCACCCGAGGCGACGAGCGCTTTCAGCACTTCTTCGATGAAGAAGGGATTACCCTCCGTGAGCTCATGGATGGCGTTCACGAATTCACCGCGCACCGGTTGCGCTTGCCCGAAGATGGCGCGGATCATCGCCTCCACTTCTTTTTCGGCGAGTCGGATCAACGCTAACTCGGTCGCCATCCGCGCACGGTCAAGTTCAGCCACAAGCGCGCGCAGGCTCGTCCCCATTTCATCAGCGCGGTAGGTGAACGTGAACAGCACGGGCCGCGCGGACAGTCGTCGAATGAGATGCAGCAACAATTCCAGACTCGTCTCATCGCACCAGTGCAAATCTTCCAACACAAGGTGCAGCGGCGAGGCGCCGGAGAAGAAATGGGTGAAGGTTTGAAACAGCCGCCGCTTCGCCTGCTCCGGCTCCGTGTGAGCCAGTTCAGACGATGCCTCAATACTCGGCAGATAATCGGCCAGTTCGGGCAGCAACGCCAGCAACGGCGCGGCGTTTTGAGTCTGCGCGGCTAATGTTTGGCCGAAGGCAGCGGCGACTTCTTCGGGGGAGTGCGTGGCGAAAAACGTGCGCAGCAAATCGAGGAAGGGCGCGTACGGCAACGTGCGATCCGGCTCGAAACAGTGGCCTTGCCGCACCGTAAAGCCCTGCGCCATGGCGTGCGTCTTCAATTCCGCCGCCAGCCGCGATTTGCCGAGGCCCGCTTCGCCGGCGATGAGCGCGAGTTGCGCCGGCCCCGTCCGCGCGCGCTCCATCAGCCGGGTGAGCGACTCCAACTCAGTCGCGCGGCCCACGAGGATCGGACAGAGGAAGGATTGACTCAGAGGCGGCATGTGAGAGTCACTGTCGGACACTATCACTCGTCAGACTGCGTAGGCTCAATCAAACGCCATTCTGGCGGCACGATGGAGCGCCATTCCAATCGCTCAGGCGTTGGAAACGCGAGTTGCATATCGGGCGGGAGGTGGTCGCCGAGGTGATGCTGAAACTCCAACTCTTCGGCCTCGAGCGTCTGTAAAAGTTCACCGGCGGGGATGCCGGCCTCGTCAAGCACGGCGGCTTCGGTGAGGATGGGCGCGCGGAAGCGCAGCGCCAGGTTGATGGCGTCGGTCGGGTTCATATCCAGCGCGCACTCGTCACCATTCGCCTCGCGCACCCACAGCGTCGCCACCGTATCCGAATCGGCGATAATGGCGCGGTCAACGGCAAGGCCGCCGAGCGTCATCGTCTGCGCGGTGATGTCGTAAATCATCGGGCGCGCCGGCTGCTTCTCGGCGGCTTGCAGCGCCACCGCGTCGCCGTCGTCCGTCCCCGCCCACAGATGCAGCAGCCGGTCGCCGTCTTTTTCTTTCAGCAGCACGCGCCGCTGCACGCTTGGCCCCGGCCAGCGCACCTCGCGCAGAATGCGAACGATGACGTCATGCACGACCAGCTCGACCATGATGACTCCCGTGAACGCCAAACGCTATAATGCCGCACATGCGTATGCCTGACAAGGTGACCGGGCGACAAGGTGACAAGGTGAAACTAACCCACTCACCTTTTCACCTTGTCACCTTGTCAGGCATCGTCACAGCCTACCTCGTCATCGGCGCGCTCTACGCCACACGCACCCCGGCCTGGCAGGTGCCCGATGAACCCGCCCACTACAACGTCATCCGCCAGATTGCGCAGACCGGCGCGTTGCCACAATTGGAGCCCGGTGATTACGATCAACAATATCTCGAACGCTTAACCGCAGAGCGTTTTCCAACGGGGCTGCCGCTCGACCGCGTGCAGTATCAGGATTATCAACCGC
>JBQTJD010000088.1:0-7202 GCA_052387475.1 Anaerolineales bacterium
TACGCTGTTAATGTCGCCCTGAGCGCGTATGCAGAATCTTTGCATTTCGCAAGGCCGCTCGCGCGAAGGGCCTCAACGAAGTTCGAAGAGGCCCTTCGCGCGAAACGAGCCGAACATGATCAAGGCCATTCATTCGCGCTCAAGGCGACATGACATCTCTGTACCCAACGAGTAAGACCTGTTTAGGTTGAATTGCTGAGCACCCAATAACTGAACGCCATGAAGTACACACTCAGCCCGAAGGTGAGGGCGGCCAGCAGCGTGAGTTGCGCGAAGGAGGCAGGTTGCCCGGCGCGCATGCGGCGCGCGAAGGTGATCTGCAACACGACCAGCGGCGCGATGAGGGCGAGCGAGATGGCACCGCGCGCCGGCAAGCCGCTGAACGTTTCGACCGCGCCGAGCACGAGCGCCAGCACCAGCAGCGCGTTGTGCGCCGAGGCCGCGCTCACTTGCCCCAGCCGCACGACCAGCGTACGCTTCTCGCTCGCGGCATCGGCTTCATAATCCGGTAAACCAAAGGCGATGAGCGTGGCGACGTGCATCACCACCAGCGGTGTGGTGGCGAGCAGAATCTGCGTGCTGGCGTTGGGGCTCCACAGCAAATGAGCGAAGGCCGGGACGAGGCCGGCATAGGCGATGGCGGTCGTCAACTCGCCGTAGCCGCTGCCCATCAGCGCCACGGGCGGCGTGGATTGAAAGAACAGGCCGAGGGCGATGAGACCCATGACGACGATGAGGGCGGGGCTGAAACGTTGCGTGGCAATGAAGACCGCAACGGCCACCGCCACCGCGAGGCTGCCCACAGCAACGGTGAAGATGGTCTCACGCGCCAGCAACTTTTCGACTAACACACCGCTGCCCCCGCTGAACCACGTCCGGCGCGCATTGCGCCGGTCACCGGCTTCATCCCAATACTCGTTGAGGCAGTGCGCCATCACTTGCAGCGCGGTGACGAACAGTTGGCCGAGCACATACCGCTCGGCGGACAGCGGCCAGCCCTCATAAAACGCCACCAGCGCGCCGAGGGCGAACAGGCCAAACCCGCTGAGGAGGAAGTGCGGGCGGATGAGGCGCACAAAGGCGGTGAGTTTCGCCACGGGAACTTGGCATCGAATTGCGTGAATAAACGCGAACTACAGTTCGTGAAATTCGCGGAATTCGATGCGAAGGCCTAAAGCCCCAAAGCCTGCTTCAACTCTTCGGCGTGCTGGCGGCGGTGCTCGGTGATGCGGATGAAGAATTGCTCCACCGTCAATCGGTCGCCGCGCGCATGGCGGCCGGTCTTGTCGAGGTCGGCCTCGGTGACTTCGCCCAGCTTCGCCAGTACTTGCGTGTGGCTGTTCTCAATGTCTTGCAGTTGGTCAGCCACGGTTTTTTCGGCGCGCTTCTTCACCGAGCCGCGATTGTAGCGGGCGAGGTCGAAATCGGCGGGCACCGGGTCGCCGCCGGCCAGCACACCGTTGATGACGTTGAGTTGCCCGCCCTCCGAGACGGCGACGTGGGCGAGCACGTCCTTCGCCATCCAGGGCGCGTCTTCTTCGGAGGGGACGGAGGCTGCCCATTGTTCGGGTGTGAGGGCGTTGAGCACAGCCATACTGGCGGTGTGGTCGTCGGTGATGCGTTGGCGGATGGAGTCGATACGAGTGGACATCGTGGGCCTCGGATGAGTAGTGAGTAGAGAGCAGGGATTAGAGATTGCCGGGTACTCGTCACCCGTCACTTGCCACTGGTAGCGGTTGGCCGGTGTCGAGCGCTTTGCGCACATCGCGCGCGTGCAGCATGGTATGGCGGTACAGCAACTTCAGAATCTCCTCCAGCGTGGTGCGCCCGAGAAACGGATGAAAAGCCTGTCGGTCGAAATCCGGGTCGGTGGAGTGTTCGACCAAGCGCAGCGTCTCGGCCCGCTCGGCTTCGAACTGCTTCAACAAATCGGGCAGGGCGATGTGCGCGTGCAGCGGCGTTTGCTCGGCGTTGAAACCATCAATGTTGAAATCCTCTGGCGCGCCGGGGCCGCCGTTGAGCACCTCACGATTGTAGTAATTGAAGGCGCGCTCGGTCCACAGCATATGCGCCAGCACGCCGCGCGCATCCCACCCGGGGCCGCTGGCATACACCGGCTGCGCTAATTGCGCGTCGTTCAGCGCGCGAAAAAAGACCAGCGTCTTCTCGCTTTCTTCGGTCAAGCGTTTGAAGAGTAGTTCTTTGCGGCCGGGCACAGGAGTCAGAAGTCAGGAGTCAGAAACCAGAATAACCGAAACCATTCTGACTCCTGAATTCTGTTTTCTGAATTCTTCATCGGAACCGTTCGCCGCCATCTACGACCAGCGTTTCGCCGGTGATGAAGTCGTTTACAATCAAAAAACGAACGGCGCGGGCAACATCATAGCCTGAACCTGAACGTTTGAGAAGCGTGTGGCCCACGAGCCGTGCCCATTGCGCCTCATCCATATCATCGGGCTTCATCACCGGACCGGGGCTGACGGCGTTCACGCGGATGTGCGGGGCGAAGGCTTTGGCCAGCACCTGCGTCAGCATCACCAGCCCGGCTTTGCTCACCGAGTGCGTGGGATAAGTCGTGTACGGCCTCAACGCGCTGCCGTCGGTGATGTTGACGATGACGCCGCGTTCTAATGAACGGCCCCGGTCTAATGAACGGCCCTCACGCGCCTGCATCGAACGCGCGGCATACTGGGCGCACAGAAACGGGGCGGTGAGGTTGAGGTCAAGTGAGCGTTGCCAATCGGGGAGGGGCAGGGTGGCTAAGTCGCCGCGCTCCATGATGGAGGCCGAGTTCACCAGCACATCCACGCCGCCGAACTCGGCCAGCGTTCGCGTAAACAGTTCTTCGATCTCGGCGGGCTGCTGCAAATCGGCGTGCACGGCCAGGGCGCGCACACCTTTGGCCGCAATCGCGGCCACTGTTTCGCGCGCCGCTTCATCCGACGCGTGATAGTGAATGATGATGTGCGCGCCGGCCTCGGCCAATTCCAGCGCGATGTCGCGCCCGACGCGCCGCGCCGAGCCGGTGACGAGGGCGACTTTATCTTTGAGTTGCATGAGGGTTGCTAATGGCAGATAGCATATAGCGAATGGCCTGCCATCCGCTATCCGCCATCAACTATCGGCCAACTACTGTTGCACGATGACGGTTGTGCCGTAGGTAGACCAGTTGAACGCCCACTGGGCCTCAAGCGTGGGCATGTTGACGCAGCCGTGGCTCATCGGCGTGCCGAAGTTGTTGTGCCAGTACGTGCCGTGCAGGCCGTAGCCTTTGTAGAAATACATCGTGTACGGCACGTTGGGCAAATCATAGCCGGGGCCGACCATACGTGTGGATTCGTAGCGCGCATAAACCTGATACGTGCCGAGCACGGTCGGCGTGGGCCAGCGGCCGGTGGAGACCGCGGTGCTGCGCACAAGCGTCTGCCCTTCAAACGCATACACGCGCTGCTCAGAGAGATCAACGAGAAACTACTTGTTGCTGTAACCGGCCACCGGGCCTTGCCCGCCGATGGGCGGTGCGCTCGATCCGGCCACGACTTGCCCCGGCGCTGGAATTTTTAGTTGCTGGCCGGAGAAGATGTATTCGGTCGCGAGGTTGTTCAGCGCGAGGATGCTCGTCCATTGCACGTTGTATTTCAGACCGATTTTGAACAGCGTCTCGCCGCGTTGCACGGTGTGGATGATGTTGCCATCGTTTACGAC
Organism: Anaerolineales bacterium; assembly: GCA_052387475.1. Lineage (GTDB taxonomy): Bacteria > Chloroflexota > Anaerolineae > Anaerolineales > UBA6663 > JANWXR01. The sequence continues at coordinate 3,706 of JBQTJD010000088.1, forward strand.
GGGCGCAGGCGTCGCTTCGGGCGCGGGAGCCGGTTCGGGATTGGGCGCTGGGGCCGGCTCAGTAGGCGCTGGTGCGGCAGGGGCGGGGATGATGAGCCGCGTCCCGGCGAACACGCGATCTCCGTAAATGTTGTTGGCCAGCGCGATCTTGGTCCACGGCAAGTTGTATTTCAGGCCAATGGTAAAGAGGGTTTCGCCACGCTGCACGACGTGATAGACCGGCTCGCCGCTCTGCGGCGCAGGTTCCACCGGGGCAGCCGTTGGAGCGGGAGCCGGCGCTTCGCCGCCGGGGATGATGAGCGATTGACCGGCGGAGATGTAGATCGTCGTCAGCCCGTTGGCCCGCATGAGCTGATCGACCGTCACGCCGTAGCGCAGACCAATGCGAAACAGATTCTCGCCGGGCTGCACGACGTGCGTCTGGCTCTGCGCGTGCGCGGTGGAAACGCTGAGCGCGCACACGATCAACACAAACAACCCAACGCATAAACGGTGGACGGTGGTGGAATAAAGTGTGACGCGCACGACGACCCTCCCGAGGCCGAGCACTGAAGTACGCTAGTTTTACCCCGAACGACTCAAAATCGCAAAGGTGGGCGGGTTAGCAAGGGGAGCAAGAACTGTGTGCGCTATTTTGCGGGTGCGCCCTCGCGCAGCATCAGGAAGCGCGCGGCGAAGAGGGCGATGGCGCTGCCCAACGTGGCGGGCAGGGCATTCAGCGCGCCAATCGTCAACAGCCGCATCCCGAGCCAATCGCCCAGCAAATGCCCGAGCGCAAAGCCCAGCCACCCGGCGAGCAAGTACAGGAACAACTGGCGGGAGCCGCCGCCCTGCCACAGGTGAAAGCCTGCGCCGTACAACGTGGACAGCGCGAAAGCGAGAAAGAGCGTGGGGAGCGTCATGGGTTGCCCTTTTCGATGATGCCGCCGCCGAGGCAAACCTCGCCGTCATAGAACACCGCCGCCTGCCCGGGGGTGATGTCGCGCAATCGCTGATCGAAAATGACCTCGACCCGATTACCCGGCAGGGGGATGAGGGAGGCATTGGCGGGCGTAGCCTTGTAACGGATTTTGACCTGCACCGGACCGTCGGGGACAGCGCCGCAGTGCGGCGTTGGAGAAGCGCCAAGCGCTTCTCTAGCGCAAGCGAAGCTTGCGCCTGCGCCACTTATCCAATTCACGCGGGCCGCCGTCAGCCGGTCGTTGCCCAGTTCATTCACGGTGCCCACCACCAGCGCGTTGGTTTCCGGCTGTGTGCCGATCACGTACAGCGGTTCGGGGGCCGTTATCCCAATCCCTTTGCGCTGGCCGATGGTGTAGAACGGCAGACCTTGATGCTGGCCGAGCACGGTGCCGTCGCGGCGGATGATGGGGCCGGCGCGCAGCCCGTCACCGGCGTACTGAGTGAGGAAGCGGCGATAGTCGTTGTCGGCGAGGAAACACAAATCCTGGCTCTCGGGCCGCTCGGCGACGGGCAGGTTGAACTCGCGGGCCAACTCGCGCACCTGCGCCTTCGTATACTCGCCGATGGGAAAGAGCGCGTGCTGCAATTGCTTTTGGCCCATCACGCTGAGGACGTACGATTGATCTTTCTTCTCGTCAATGGCTTTGAGGAGTTGGAAGACTCCCCCTCTCCCGGCATGCAGTTCCGCCGGGGGTGTCGCTTCGCTTATGGGGGTGGGGTTGACGCGCGCATAATGGCCGGTGGCAAGATATTGTGCGCCGAGCGAGAGCGCTTTGTTGAGCAGGAAGTCCCAGCGGATGTGGCGGTTGCACTCAAGGCACGGGTTCGGCGTCACGCCGGAGACGTATCCATCCACGAAGAAGTCAACGATCTTGCTTTTGAATGGTTGCTGCGCGTCAATGGCGTAAAACGGGATGTTGAGCATCTCGGCGACGCGTCGGGCTTGCGCCATGCTGTCGGGCGAGCAACAGCGATTGTGCACGCCGCCGCCGGCCTCCGGTTCGCCCCACAGCCGCATCATCAACCCAATGACTTCATAGCCCTGCTTCACCAGCAGGGCGGCGGCTACCGAACTATCCACACCGCCCGACATGGCGGCGACAACGCGAATCTTTTCAGCCATTACGCCACAGCCAGCTTCTCGGCCCGTACAGTCTGCACGAGGCCGGGCAGTACCGCGCGCAGACGCTCGATGTGCTCGCGGGTCGTCTCACGCCCGACGGTGACACGCAACGAGCCGAGCGCCCACTCCTCGCTCAACCCGAGCGCCAGCAGCACACCAGAGGGCCGCGGGTCGCCGGTCTTGCACGCAGAACCGGAGGAGGCCGCAATCCCGGCCAGGTCGAGGTGCATCAGCAAATCATTCCCGTCGACGTGCTTGAACACAAACGAGGCGTGGTTGGGCAAACGCTCCATGCGGTGGCCGGTGACCTTGCTCTCGGGGATGGCGCTGAGCACGCTGGCGATAACGTACTCGCGCAGCGCGGCGAAGCACTCGTTGTGCGTCTCGCGTTCCTCGGCGGTAAGGCGCAACGCTTCGGCCAGGCCCACGATATACGGGACATTCGGGGTCCCGGCGCGGCGGCCATCCTCGTGCGCGCCCCCGGTCTGCATCGGCAACAGCGGCGTGCCCGCGCGCACGTACAACGCGCCCACGCCCTTCGGGCCGTACAGCTTGTGCGCGCCGAGTGCCAGCGTTGTCACGCCCAGCTTCTGCACTTCCACCTCGAGTTGGCTGGCAGCCTGCACGGCATCGGTGTGCAGCGGTACGCCGCGCGCGCGACAAACTTCTGCGATCTCGGCCAGCGGCTCAATCGTGCCGATCTCGTTGTTGGCGTACATCACGGCCACCAGCGCGGTGTCCGGGCGGATGGCCCGGCCTACGTCGTTCGGGTCAACCAGCCCTGCCGCATCCACCGGCAGCTCCGTCACTTCAAAGCCGAAATGGTCGCGTAGTTGATGTACCGTTGCCAGCACGGCCTCGTGCTCGATGGGCGTGGTGATGATGTGTTTGGCTCCGGATCGCTCTCGCCGCGCGAACGCAATCCCGCGCACCGCCAGGTTGTCGGCCTCCGAGCCGCAGCCGGTGAAGATGATTTCGCCCGGCGCGCAGTTCAGCACGCTCGCCATCGTGCGACGCGCGGACTCTAAACCCTTCTCGGCGCGGCGACCAAAGCCGTGTACCGACGAGGGGTTGCCAAAGTGCACGCCGAGATACGGCAGCATCGCTTCGAGCACGCGCGAGTCAATCGGTGTAGTGGCAGCATGGTCAAGATAAATCGCATCGTTCATGCGCGGGATTGTAGCATGAAGTTTTCGGGCATAATGGCGCAATGACACCTGAACTCGAGCAGCAACTTGAAACGCATACCATCGCCCTCAACCGTTGGCTGTACGCCGAGAGCGCCGGCCTCGAGGTGGATGAGACCGGATACGTTGCGCCCGCTGCTGCGCTCTCCGCGCTGTACGCGCAACTGCTCGATCATCCTGATCCGGCCACACGCTTTTTCGCAATTGAAAGCTGGTCCGAGTCA
>JBQTJD010000089.1:0-4114 GCA_052387475.1 Anaerolineales bacterium
AATCTGCTGCAACTGTTCGCGCGCGTGGGCTGCCAGTTTGAAGTGTGCCATTGGGCTTGGCCTCCTCAATATACAGGATACTCCAAGCTCAACACAGTGTGACAAAACTCTTGTCCACCTACTTAGATTACCGAAGTTGAACGTCAAAACTCATCAGGTGGCGATTGTAGTAGCCATTTGCTGACGACCCTAAATCCATGCTTCAACTCGTTGATAGCCACGTACATTTCTGGGAGCCGAACCGCCTGCGCTACGCGTGGCTCAATGAGTTGCCGGCGTTGAACCGCGCCTTTCTGCCCGAGCATCTTCCGGCGCACGGGACCGGCTGGCAGCTGGATGGCTTAGTCTTCGTGCAGGCCGATTGCGCCGCCGAGCAAGGCTTACGCGAATTGGAGTGGGTCTCCTCACTCGCGACCAGCGACGCGCGCATCAAAGGCATCGTCGCCTTCGCGCCGCTGGAGGATGGCGCAGCGGTGCGCCCCGTGCTCGACGCGTTGAAGCAACAGCCGCTTGTCAAAGGCGTGCGGCGGTTGATCCAATCCGAGCCGCCCGGCTTCAGCGTGCAACCCCGCTTTGCAGTCGGCGTGCAGTTGCTGGCGGAGTACGGCTTCAGTTGCGATGTGTGTATCCGCCATCATCAACTGCGTGAGGTGATTGAGTTGGTGCGCCGCTGCCCGCAAGTGAGCTTCGTACTTGATCACAGCGGCAAGCCGGATATCAAGAACGGCCGGCTCGACTCGTGGCAGCGGGACATCGCCGACTTCGCCGCATTGCCAAATGTGATGTGCAAGTTGTCCGGCCTCGTCACCGAAGCGGATTGGCAGCACTGGCAGCCCACCGACCTCCGCCCTTACATCGAGCACACGCTGCAAGTCTTTGGCAACGAGCGGGTGATGTTTGGCAGCGACTGGCCGGTCGTGACTCTGGCCGCGACTTATTCGCAATGGCTGGAGATGTTGATGGAGGCGACCCACTCATGGTCGCCGACAGAGCAAGCGCTACTCTTTTTCCAGAACAGCGCCAAGTTCTATCAAGTGGACAAATGAAACACGCGGGGACTGAGTCTCCGCGCGTTTCATTTCTGCATCAAGTTTGAGCGACGCTACCAGCCCAACTCCCACGCGCGCTGGGTGAGGCGGGCAAACTCGGCCACCTCGCCGTCGTAGGGCAGCAACGTGTTGAGCCGCTGCGCGTGCGCGCTGATGAGGGCCAGCGGCGTGCCGTTCGCCCACGGGCTGCGTCGCAACACCTCCGCATACTGCGCCACCACCACCGACATTTGATAACGCGGCGAGGCCTGCTCAAAGGTTCCGGCCACATCCCACGTGTTGAAGTTGCCGTTGATCTCGCGCACCGCGTAGCTTTGCGGGTCCTTCCAGCGCATCTGCATCGTCGCCAGGCGGCCCTGCGCGTTGGGCTTGAGTTGCACCGCGTACAGCGCCGTCACCGTGTGCCCCGCGCCGATCTCGCCAGCGTCCACCGCGTCGTTGCGGAAGTCACTGTCGGCCACCGCGCGGTTCTCGTAACCAATCAGACGATAGCGCGCCACTGTCTCCGAATTGAAATCCACCTGCACCTTCGCATCCAGCGCTATCACTTGCAGCGTCGAGACCAGGTTGTCGATGAAGAGCTTGCGCGCCTCGTCGAGGTCATCCACATACACATAGTTGCCATTGCCTTTGTCAGCCAGTTGCTCAAGCAGCACATCGTTGAAGTTGCCCATCCCCACACCCACTGAAGTCAGCGTGACGCCGTACTCTTTCGCATACCAGCCGATGGACTCGAGGATGGCGTCCGGGCCGGTCGGGCCGACGTTGGCGACGCCGTCCGAAAGCAGGATGACGCGATTGGTCGCGCCCGGCTTGAGCATCTGCTCGGCAATTTGATACCCTAGCCGCAAACCCGCTTCGGCGTTGGTCGAGGCTTCGGGATACAGCGGCGTGATGGCGTTGAGGATGGCATACCGGTCGCCGCCGCTGGTGGGATACAGCACCACGCGCGCTTCGCTACTGTAGGCGACAATAGCGACGGTGTCATCGGGCCGCAGGCGATCCACCAACAAGTATAGCGACTGCTTCACCAGTTCCAGCCGATTGTCCTGCGACATCGAACCGGAGGTGTCAATGACGAACGTCAGCGCGGCGGGCTGGCGTTGCGACTCGGCTACATCGTAGCCCTGCACGCCGAAGCGCAGGATGTAGGCGCCGTCGCTTTGAAAAGGCGAGGGCGCACCATCCGCATACAGGCCAAAGGCCAGCTCGGTGGGCAGCGCGTAATCCTGCTCGAAGTAGTTGACGAACTCCTCCACCCGGATGGCCTCCGCCGGCGGCAGGTTGCCCTCTTCCACGTACTTGCGCGCCAGCGTGTACGACGCCGTGTCCACATCCAGCGCAAACGTCGAGAGATGATCCTCGCTTGTATCCACAAAGGGATTGACACCGTATTGCTGGAAGAACATATCGGCGGCGGTCGGAGCCGCAGTTTGCGGAGCCGCAGTTTGCGGAGCCGCGATTTGCGGGGCCGGCGTTGGGATTGGGACAGAGTATTCCATCGCCGGTGCAGAGGTCGGCTGCGGCGCGGCGGTGGCGTAGGCCTGCACCACTTGCGTCTGCACGCCGACCTGCTCTGGCGCTTGGGTGGCGGCCGGCGGTACGCCAGCAATCTGCGTCGGCGTGGCAGCTGGCGCACAGGCCGCGAGCAGCATAGCGAAAATTGTTGATCCGATGATGAGTGTACGTTTGGCGTTCATGATTTCTCCTCCGAGAGTGAACGTTGGTTGTTGCGTTCAGAATAGGGCGTTCGGCGTTGACAAACTTGATAGCGGGTTGAGCAGCGGATGACAAAACCGACAACGGATAAGGAAACGGATAAGCGGATACCAACGGATGGGCCGCAGCTATCCGTTCACTACCTCAGCCATGCGCTGCTCGACATTAGGCGCGGTGGTCCCCACTCGCCGCTTTCGCCACCAGCGGCCCACCGCCCGCAGCACGGTGATGAGGCCGATGAGCATCAGCAGCGGCGGGATGAGGGCGGCACTGAGCCACAGCACACCACCCAGGAAATCCCACACCCCCACGCCCCAATCCGGCCGGAGGGTGACCGTAACAGTGCTGTAACCGCTGCCCGCGTCGTACGTGTCGGTCGTGAGCAACTGGCCGGTCTTGCTCTCCGTACGCACATTGCCAAAGTAGCGCAGGCGGCTCAGCGTTTGCTCCACCCGGTGCGCGGGCACGGCGAGAGTCACTTCGGCCAGTTGCTCGAAGCCGCTCTGCCACGCGCGCTCCGCCAGCACGTAACCGTTCATCTCCGAGGCCAGACCCTTCACCCACTCGCGTGCATACGCCACATTCCGCACGGCCAGTTCGATGGAGGCGTTGTACACGATCACCAGACCGGCGGGCGCGGGCGGTGCAGTGTTGATCGGCGGCAGCCCACCCTCACCCGCACGCGGCGCGGAACCGATGAGTTGCGGCACACCGCCCGGCGCGCAGGCGGCGAGCAGCAACATCATTGCGAACAACAAAATCAATTTCGTTTTCATCGTTGCACCATTTCCGTAGAGACGGGCCGGTGGCCCGTCTCCGGTCGCAATCAAAAAACGCTTCACGCCCTGGCCTTGCGCGCGCCGCGCATCAGCCGCCAGCCGAAGCCGAAGATCAGCGCCGCGATCAGCCCGAACGGGCCGAAGACGACGATGAGCCAGATGGCGATGTCGGCGAAGGTTTGCGCCAGCGTGGTGAGCGTGCCGGTCGCGCGCTCGAACGTCTTGCCCGGGTCCCACGCGGTCGGCTTGGGGCTGACCGGCGCGATCTGCGGCGTGAGTTGCAGGGTGATGGTCGAGAACGCCGCGCGGCCCTCGTAATACTTCATCTGCCCCTTCACCTGCTCGATCTGCGCCTCGAGTTCCTGCAATTGCCCGCTGACCTTCAGCGACTCCTCGACCGTTTTTGCGTCGGCAAGGAACTCGCGCACGCGAGCGGCGGTGGCTTCGAGGTTGTTCAGCCGCGAGCGCAAGTCCACGTATTCGGCGCTTACGTCCTGCCCGGAAGCCGACTCGCGCTCGACCTTCACGCTCAGGCCGCGCAGTTGATTGAGCGCTGCCTCGAACTGC
>JBQTJD010000090.1:0-1966 GCA_052387475.1 Anaerolineales bacterium
AGTGAAGTCGGCATCGCCGATTGTGGTCGCCACTTCAGTCCCGTGACCAACAATATTAACGATAATACAAGCCCAAAATACAATGCGGACTTAATTAAAAGCCAAACAAACAAAAAAAGCCCGTGAAGACCAACGGTGTGATGACGGGCGCGGAAGTGCGCCAGGCCTTCCTCGACTTCTTCGCCGAAGTCGGTCATACGATTGTGCCATCCTCCTCGCTTGTGCCGGGCGGCGATGCCACACTACTGTTTACAAATGCCGGCATGGTGCAATTCAAAGATGTCTTTCTCGGAACGGATAAACGCCCGTACAGCCGCGCCACCACCTCACAGAAGTGTATGCGGGTGTCGGGTAAGCACAACGATCTGGAGAACGTCGGGCCTAGCCCGCGCCACCACACGTTCTTCGAGATGTTGGGGAATTTTTCGTTTGGCGATTACTTCAAACGCGATGCGTGCCGCTACGCCTATGACTGCGTCACAAAGGTCTATGGCATCCCCGCCGACCGGCTGTTTTTCACCGTGCACAAAGATGATGACGAAGCCTACAACATCTGGATCAAAGAGATCGGCGTGCCGGCGGAGCGCGTGGCCAAGCTCGGCGACAAAACCAACTTCTGGCAGATGGCGGATGTCGGGCCTTGCGGGCCGACGGCCGAAATCCACTACGACTGGCGGCCCGAACTCGGTGTGCCCGATGGGGAAGCGTTGAAGATCCAACTCGACGACAACCCCGACAACCGCATGCTCGAGATTTGGAACCTCGTCTTCATGCAGTTCAATCAATCCGCCGATGGCGCGCGCACCCCCCTACCCAAACCCGGCGTGGACACCGGCATGGGCCTGGAGCGCATTACGTCCATCGTGCAGGGCGTGGATAACAGCTACGACACCGATTTGTTCTCAGCCATCATGGCCCGCATCCAACAACTGGCCGGGCACGGCGAGGCGGAGCGCAAGGCCGGTCTGGTCGCGTATCGCGTCATCACCGACCACGTGCGCGCGGCGACGTTTATGATCGGCGACGGCGTCATTCCCGGCAACGCGGGCCGCAACTATGTCTGCCGCATGATCATCCGCCGCGCCGCTCGCTTCGGAGGCAAGATCGGTTTTGATGAGCCGTTTCTCGCGAAGGTCGCTGAGACTGTGATTGAACAGTACGGCAGCTTGTATCCCGAAATCACCAAACACAAGGTCAGCATCGCCCGCACACTGACTCAGGAGGAGGAACGTTTCGCGCGCACGGTGGATGTGGGCGTGGCCAACCTCGGCGCACTGCTCACTGAACTGGCCGAGCACGGGCAGGATACCGTCTCCGGGCAGGATGCTTTCAATCTATATGCGACCTACGGCCTGCCGCTGGAGATCACGCGCGACATCGCGCAGGAACGCGGGATGAAAGTAGATGAACCGGGCTTCGTGCATGCGCGCGAGGAGCACGCCGAAGCCTCGCGGTCTGAGGTCGGCCCGTTGGTCAACGAGGATGTGGAGGTGTTCCGCAAACTTGCGCAGGATTTGCAGGCCGAGGGCAAGCTCGGCCCCGAGGGTGTAGAGTACGATCCGTACAACGAGATCCACGTGGACGATTTTGTGCTTGCGCTCGTGAAAGCTGGTCAGCGCGTGACGAGTGCGAAAGCGGGCGACAAAGTCGAAGTCGTGCTTGGACGGAGTTGCTTTTACGTGGCCTCCGGCGGGCAAGTGGCGGATACCGGCACACTCGCGCACTGGGAGCCGAACGCCGAAGAACCGGCATGGGACATTCAGGTCACCGACATCCGGAGGCCCGCGGCCGGCATCATCACGCATGTCGGCACGGTGGCCGGCGGCAACCCGCGCGTCGGCGACAGCGTACACGCGCACGTGGATGAAGACCGCCGCTGGGACATCATGCGCAATCACACCGCCACCCACCTGCTCCACTCCGAGCTGCGCTACATCCTCGGCGAGCACGTGCGCCAGGCCGGGTC
>JBQTJD010000091.1:0-3768 GCA_052387475.1 Anaerolineales bacterium
GCGATGGCAATGCCGTCAATGAGTTGAGCAGTCATTTGGTTTTCCAGACGAAAGACGGAAGTGGCGGACGGCATGCCGTCCGCTTAAGCAAACGCGCAGCGTTTGCCACTATCGTCGTTCGTCCTCCGTCGTCAGGGTCGCCATGCCGGTTGATAGTCTTGCGCCTCATCCGTGGTCAGGCGCGTCTCGTCTGAACCGTCAACCGTCATGATGTAAATATCGTGGTTGGCATTATCCTGTCGCCACGACTCAAAAGCAATCCACTCGCCATTGGGCGACCAGGCCGGCGTGTCGTTCGGGCCTTCATCAGTCAGGCGGCGCGCACCAAAACCCAACTGGTCCCACGCCACCACGAAAACATCCAACTCCGACTCAAACGCCACCAGCGTACTGGCAGGCGACCAAGCGGGCGAGGCGGCTACGAGGTCGCGGGTCACTTGTTTGGGATTAGCGCCATCGAACGTGCCGTCCGCGTTCATCCAGTAGAGATTGGGACTGCCGGAGCGCGTGCGATTGAGGAAGATCATCCGCGCGCCATCGGGCGACCAACTCGGCTGGCGTTCACCGGACACCGGGTTGCTCAACCGCACCGGGCTGCTGCCGTCGGCTGAGGCCACAAAAATCTGCGGCCGGTTGTTTTCGAGATAGGTGAATGCAATGCCGGTGTTGGACCAATCCGGATCATACACGCCGCCGGGCAGCGTAATCAACGGCTGAATGTCACTGCCATCGGCCTGCATGCGGTAGATGACGGCGTCCCCATAGGCATCGCGTTTGCGGTCACACGGGCTGACGAAAAGCAACTGCGCGCCGTCGGGCGACCAAGCCGGTTGGCAGGTGCCCTCGGCTTGCGTAGTGAGCGGCTTCTGCTCGCTGCCATCTACCCGCATGACCCAAATCTGCGGCGAACCGCTGCGTTCGCTGACAAAGGCGATTTGCCCCGTGGCTCCACCACCCAGAGCGGGAGCGGCCAACGTGCCGGTGGGCGGCGAAACGCTTGGCGTTTCGCTGACGCGAACAGCGTCGCTGGCGCTTAGGCTGTTCGTCGGGGTGGGCGTGCCCTGCGCGGCGAGGGCGGTCTGTGTGACGGCAGCGACTCGGGTGACGACGTTGGGCGGCGCGGTGGCGGACTCGAGCGAGGTGGGCGCGGGTGGCAGAGTCGCCGAGGCCGCAACGAGGAAAGGCGGCTCAATCGGGATGATGTTGCGCAACAGGCCGCCGGCCCACAGCCCGCCAACCGCTCCCAGCAGTGTGATGATGACGAACGCAGCGATAACGGGCGCAGTGAAAAAGCGCCGCCACGCCGACGGCGGCCCGCCTTCGTAGTATTCGATCACCGGCTCGTTCGGCGCGGGCAACGCCTTGGCAAACTCCGCCGCCGATTCGAAGCGTTGATCGGGTTTCACTTGCAACGCCCGCTCCACCGCCTTCGCCATCGGCGCCGAGACGTTGGGATTGAGCTTGCGGATGGGGGGGAGAGTCACCTTGCCCAACGCACGCTCGACGCTGTCGGTGGGGTTCTGGCTGGTGAGCAGCGCGTACAGCGTCGCGCCCACCGAGTAAACATCAGAACGTGGGTCGGTGCGGCCCAGCCCATATTGCTCCGGCGGCGAGAAGCCGTGCGTAAAGGCGCGCGCGCCGCCCGTGGTGCCTTGTGACTCGTCTTGAACCTTTGCCAGGCCAAAATCCACCAGCACCGCTTTGCCGTTGGGTGTGACCTTGATGTTGCTCGGCTTGATGTCGCGATGCAGGATGGGCGGCGTGCGCGAGTGCAGATAAGCCAGCGCATCGAGGATTTCGCGCGCCCACAACGCCACGTCGGCTTCCTCCAGCGGCCCGCCGAACTCATCCACCACTTCACGCGCATTTGGCCCGGCGACGTAATCCATCACCAGATATTGGCCTTGCTCGGGGATGACGAAGTGATCGACCACGCGCGGGAGGTTGGGGTGGCGCAGCGTGGCCAGCAGCGTGGCCTCGCGCCGGAACTGCCGCTCGGAGTCAGGCGAAGCGGAGAGATTCTCTTTCAGGGCCACGTCCTGATTGAGCGTCTCGTCGAAGGCGCGATAGACCGCACCCATGCCGCCGCGACCCAATTCCCCCATGATGCGATAGCGGTTGTTTAACAGCGCGTTGGGTTCGAGTGGCATGACGGATGACAGGGATTAGGGGTTAGGGGTTAGGGCCGTGCTGCACAATGTTGAGTTTGGGGTAGTGCGGCGATTCTAGCACGAGGCCACGCGCGACCACACGGGACAAAGTATGGAAGGTCAGATGCGAGGGGAGCAGGGGTGTCGGGGTGTATGGGAGTCTCTCCCCTGCCCCTTGCTCCCTTGCAAAGCTATTCAACTACTGGGCATTCGCTGACGCGCGTGCGAGTTTGCGCTCGAGGTCGTCTTTCACCTCGCGCATGGATTGCTCGACATACGGATACGCCAGCCACACGTTCGCCAAGCCGAACAGCCCGCCGGTGAGTGTGCGGAGAAATGGGGTGCTTTCGCGCGAGGGCAGCCAGCCAAAGAGGGCCTGAAAGAATCCGATGTCGCTGTAAGGATATTGCGTGAAGAGTTGTGAGAAACCATCAAAGGCGATGGGGACAATGCCGATCAGAATCCAACCCAGCCAATGCAGTGGCTTGAGCCGGCGGCGCACCGGCGGCAGGCCGTAAACCAGCCCGGCCAGCAAAATGCCGCCGTAAATCGCCACATCACGCTGGCAGAACGCCACCTTGTAACCCAGCCGCGCATCGCCGTTAAACCACTTCGCATCAAGCAAGCCTTGAGGTGAATCGATCTGGATGCCGGTACGCGCGGCGAATTCCTGCCGGGGATAGTTGATCTGCTCACCAAACAGGAACCACGAGCGGTAGCCGAGTTGGTGGCACAGTGGGCTGTAGACCGTGTAGATAACTTTGGCCGCTTCGTTGTACCCGTTCTGCATCAGCACCGGCGCGAGGAACGGGATGCCGACGTAGGCGAAGATGAAGAGGTTGAACGCCATCAGCCAGTGTCGCGCAAAGCCCAGCACACCGCGATCTACGGCGAGCACGACATCGCGGGTGCGGCCTGTGGCGCGCAGTTTGCCTTCGGGGGTTGGTTCAAAGCTCATGGTGTTGTGTAGAGACGACGCCGCTTCGCTTACAGTGGGTCGTCTCATCCGATAGATTATCTCTACGGTAATCCGCCTATGCCCACCTTCGCGAGATAGTTGTTCAATTGATCTTCAAACATCGGGCCGGTGTGTTGCGCCACGATGACGCCCTTGCCATCCACCCAGTACGAAGTCGGGAAGCCGAGTACGCGGTACAACTCTGTCACCGAGGCGCCGGTGTCGAGCAGGATCGGAAACGTCAGCCCGAGTTCTTTCACATATGGGCTGACGAGATCAGCCGGCTCATCCACGTTCACGGCCAGCACGACAAAATTACTGCTCGCGTACGTTTTGTATCGGTCTTCAATGGCCGGCATCTCCGCGCGGCACGGCCCGCACCACGTGGCCCAGAAGTTAATCAGTACCGGCTTCCCTGCATAGTCGGACAATCTTACTGTGTTACCGGACAAATCCTTCAGTACGAACTCAGGCGCGGGCGCGCCGACCACCGGAGCAGGAGCGGAGGTGGCGACGGGATCGCCGTTGCCCGTCGTGTTTCCAGCCAATGCTTGCCACGCGGGCAGCCCGTAGAAAATCACCAGCCCGGCGAGCAGCCCGAAGAGCAGGCCTGCGCCGACGAACAGCAGCGCCGTGCGGCGCGAGGTTGCGGTGTCCTCA
>JBQTJD010000092.1:0-2089 GCA_052387475.1 Anaerolineales bacterium
TCGGCTGAGGCGAAGAAGAACAGATCACCGCGAAAGCCGCGCGCCAAAATATGTTCGAGGAATCCATCCCACGTGGCGAGCGCGGACGGTCCACCGAGAAAGAGCGCGTTGAGCGGAAGATAGAGCCACGCGAGGAACGGGATCAGCCCGACAAGCAGCAGCCACGGTCGTCGCAACACGCCGGATGTGAGCGACAGCGCATACAGCCCGAGCACCGCGGCGAGGAAAACTGTCGAGGCGTGATGCGACACCGCGAGGCCGAGGGCGAAGGTAATCCAAGCTAAAGACCTATCCCCCCCAACCCCCCTTCCCGCAACGGGAAGCGGGGAGCCGCTGCCTCCCCCTCTCCCACTGGGAGAGGGGGCAGGGGGTGAGGTAAGAGCAGCGAGTCTTTCAAGCGCCCACGCCACCGCAAACGCCGCTGGCATGCGCACATTGGCGGTAGTGGCCTGCGCCCAAAACGTCGTGCTCAGGCCGAGCATCGCCGCCGCGCCCAATCCCGCCCACGCTGAACCGGTGACGGCCCGCACTGCGCGGCTGATGAGCACGAGCGTGAACGCCGCCAGCAGCGCCGAAAGAAAGTTGATGGCAAGGGCGGGGGATACGGGTGCGCGCGAGATCAGCCAACTCACCAGCGTGTACAGCGCGTAGCCCGGCGGGTGCGCCACGCCCAGCGTTGCGCCGGTGAGCTGATACTCGCCCGCATCCGCCGGCAACAGACCGGGCGAAAGCGTGAAGGTGTAGAGGGCGAGGGCGGCGAAACCGAGTGCGACATCAGTGAACAGTAAACGGTGAACAGTGAACCGTTCACTACTCACTGTTGACTGTTTACGGATGACTGAAGACTGACTCATACGCGGCTACCGTCTCGCGCGCGGTGCGTTCCCACGAAAACTTCTTGGCGCGCTCGAGGCCGCGCGCTTTCAGGTGATCGGAGACCGATGGCTCGACGAGGCAGGTGATGAGGCCGGCGCCGAATTTGCGAGTGTCGGTCGGGTCGATAAGATACGCGGCCTCGCCCACCACTTCACCAATCGAGCCCGCATCGGTGGTGATGACGGGTGTGCCGCACGCCATTGCCTCCAGTGGGGGCAGGCCGAAGCCCTCATAGCGCGAGGGGAAGACGAAGCACGCTGCGCCACGATAGAGCGCCGGCTTGTCGGCCTCGGCCACTGCGCCGATGAAGCGCACCGTGTCGGCGATTTCGAGATGCAGTGCCAGCGCGCGATAGTCCTCGAACAGCCGCCCGTCCGACTGCGGTAGCGCCCCGCCGAGGACAAGCGGAATTTGCTCGCCGAGCGAGCCGCTGACCCACGTCCACGCACTCAACAATGCGCGCACATTTTTGCGTGCATCAAATCCACCGAGATAGAGCACATACGAACCCGAGTCCACCGGCATGTTGTAGTTGGCGCGCGCGGCCTCATCCGCGCGCCAATCGTGTTGCGGGGTGTAGCGCGCGTCGGCGGCGAGCGACACCGCGCGTACCTTCGCCTCCGGCACGCCGAGATGTTGCACGATGTCGCGGCGCGATTGTTCCGAGTCGGCCAGGATGACGGCGGCCCCGCGCGCGGCGACGGTGACGAGCGAGGTGTACAGCCGCACACGCCAATCGCCGCGATACTCCGGGATGACGAGCGGGATCACATCGTGGATGGTGACGACGACTGGCACCGGTGAACTGAGCGGCGGCGCCCAGTGCGGCACGTGGGCGAGGTCGGCGTTGGCCGAGCGGCATGCCGCCGGGAACAGTTGCTGCTCAAAACGCACCTTGGCGAGGTTACCGCTGCCGCAGGGAATGGTGCAAATGTTCAGACCCCGAAGGTTTTCAAAACTTTCGAGGTCTCGCTGACCGGGCACGACGAGTGTGTAGTGATGTTGCGGTGCGACTTGGGGGAGGTGTTCGATGAGTGCGCGCAGATACTGGCCGGTGCCGGTGGTTGTGTCATACACGGCGAACCAGCCGTTGAGGGCAATATGCATGCGCGAAGTGTATCACGCAGGTCGCCCTCACCAGTCGTCTTCTGTGGCGGTGAGAGGGAGGCTGAAGAGGGTGTAAGGCTCGGACGGCATAGCGTGATCCGAATCG
>JBQTJD010000093.1:0-3216 GCA_052387475.1 Anaerolineales bacterium
ATGTCGCCCACGGAACTTCAAACCTGCCTTTGGACCCGCTTGGCCGTAAAGCACACAGCGCGGGTTCCGACAGTAGCATGTTCGATCGTCCATCGAAACCGCTCCTCCATATCAAGAATGACATGGACGGTAACGGTTCCGTTATAGCTCTCAGCTTGTAAAGGGGCCTGTACCCGTTATAGGGACACTACCGAATAAAGCCCGATCCATCAATGATCTGCGCATCCCGCCTGCCAATCATCCAGAGAAGCTGTCTGGAGTGTGAGTGGGCCATTTCGGTTTTGTTGATCAAGGCTACACCGGCGACGACATGACGCAGGACGCCCTCCGATATGGGATTGAACTCAAGGTCATCAAGTTGCCGGAAGCGAAGAAAGGCTTCGTGTTGTTGCCGCGCCGCTGGGTGGTCGAGCGCAGTTTCGCCTAGATGGTTCGTTTTCGGCGCTGGGCGCGCGACTACGAACGCTTGTCGCAGACCTTGGCCGGCCTGCACTTCCTGGCCTTAGCCATATTCATGCCGCACGTTTCATCCTTTCGATGCCGCACTTACTGTAAGTCCATGACAGGCTCTGGTTCAAAAATGCCTTCTGAGCGATGGGCCAAATGTCACCTCTCTAATTGACCGACGATATAGTAGTGTCAGGGGACTTGTGGCGCTTCAAAACCACGTAATACGCCACGGTTTGGTTCTGTGAAGATTCTGATCGCGATTCATCACTCACCTCCTCACTACAAAGGCGGAGCGAGCGCAGCAGCCGCGAATTTGAATTCGCAATGTAACCCAACGTCGGCCACATGCAAGCTCTGACAGCATGGCAACTCCCACCCGCCCATTGGGTGCTCGCCGATAGCGCCGTCCATCTTTGGCGGATACCGCTCACGTCATCCGACGCCGTTGTTCAGGAATTGAGCCGGTTACTCGCGGACGATGAATGCCGGCGCGCCGAACGTTTCCATTTCGCCGCCGACCAGCGCCGCTTTCGCGTGGCCCGTGGGGCGCTGCGCGTCATCCTCGGCCACTATCTCTCAATGCTACCGGCACAGTTGCGCTTGGCCTATGGTTCGAACGGCCGCCCGGAGCTAGCCCACACGTCAGCGGATGCGCTGCGCTTCAACGTCTCTCATTCAAATGAACTGGCGCTGGTCGCCGTCACACGCGGGCGCGCCATCGGTGTGGATGTCGAGGCGCTCCGGCCGGTGGATCAGGCCGACGATATCGTGCGCCGATACTGCTCAGCTTCGGAGTTCAACGCGTATCAAGCCTTACCGGATTCTCAGCGCCCGCTGGCCTTCTTCAATCTGTGGACTCGGAAGGAGGCCTATCTCAAAGCCGTCGGCGCGGGGCTGGGCGGCGGGCTTGAGCAGGTTGAAGTGACGGTGCTGCCCGGCCAGCCCGCGCGGCTTGAAGCCATCACTGGTGATACGGTGGAGGCGGCGCAGTGGAGACTTTGGTCCGGCGAGCCGCAGCCCGGCTACATCGCTGCGCTGGCATGGCGCGACCACGATTGTGAGTTGACGTGCTGGCAATGGGATGAGCGCGCGTTGAATCAAATGGAGGTGTGAGCGATGACACAACCCGCACCCTCTGCGCCGCGCGAACCGATTGCCATCGTCGGTATCGGCTGCCGCTTCCCCGGCGGCGCCGGCAGCCTGGCATGTTTCACGCATCACGCGCCACTTCCCAGGCCAGATGCGCGATCTCCGGCGCGATCAACTTCTCCCACGCCAGCTTCACCGCCGCCGGTGAGCCGGGCGTGCTGATGATGACCTTGCCTTTGTACGTGCCGGCGCTGGCGCGCGAGAGCATGGCTGCGGCGCCCACCTGCTCGTAGCTCAACATCCGAAAAATTTCGCCGAAGCCCGGCATCACCTTCTCGAATTTCCGGCTCAGCGCATCGAAGGTCGTGTCCCGCGGGGCGATCCCGGTGCCGCCGTTGAACAAAATCAGTTTGGCCTCGCTCGCGGCTAACTCGTCGAGCACGGCGTCCACCTGCGCGGGTTCGTCTTTGATAATGCGATAAGCGGCGATGCGGTGGCCGGCCGCTTCGATCTGCGGCTTGAGGTAGTGATAGTTCGTGTCAGTCTCCGGTGTGCGCGTGTCGCTCACGGTCACAATCGCCACCGGAACCGGGCCGCGCTCGGCGGCAATAGATTTGTGGAGGTCGGTGCTTTCGGAAGGCATGGGGAGATTATAGACGAGGGACGAACGACGAATGACGGAAGCGGCGGGCGGCGCGCCGTCCGCGTAAGCAAACCGCCGGGCGGGTTGCCACGGTCGTCGATAGTCCAGGGTGGTTAGGCGCCGCCACATTTAAACACGTCTTCGCAACACGACAGGTCGTCGAGAAACATCTCGTGCTGGCGATAGAGTTCGAGCGAGGCGGTGTCGAGGCCGAGGCGCTGGCCGATTTGCTGGGCGATGATGGCGAAGCGCTGGCGGAACTTGTAGATAAAGCAAAAGATTATGTTGCGCTGGCGCACCGCCGGGCCGGCGAGGAAAAGGCCGGGCGCGAGGGTGCTTTCGTCTTGTTCGGTCAATTGCGGCAAACCGTCGTCGCGCCATTCGAACAATTCGTGGATGAGGCGGGTGCTGCCGATGAAGCCGGTGGCGAGGATGGGCGGCGCGTCGGTGCGCCACCGCTGGCGCGGCTTTGCGCCGCGAACCAAAAAACCCTTACCATTCTTCTCGATGGCGCGCACCTCGACGCCGCTCGTCAGCGTGATGCGTTTGTCTCTGCGCGCCGCGCGCAAGCGATCTTGTGTGAACGGTGAGAGCGACACGCTCGGGTCGTGGCCGGGCCGCTGCCACACATCACTCCGTTCCAACACGCGCACGTGTTTGCCGAAGTTGCTCAAATGAATAGCGGCATCAATCCCACTCTCATAGCCGCCGATGACGATAAAGTCTTTGCCTTTGAGTTGCTCCCAGGCTTTGATGCGCGAGTTATGCACGCCCAACTCCGCGCCGGGGAAGGGCGCGCGGCGCGGATATTGAAGCTCGCCCGCCGCCCAGATAAGGAAGCGCGTGTCCACGTATCCCTGCGATGTCTCCAGTGTGAATGTGCCGTCATCATTTCGCATCACGTTCATCACATCAATGCCCGTCATCACCGGCAACCCGAAGTGGTCGGCGACGCCTTGCAGATACAGGGCGTACTCTTTTCCGCTGGGGTGTTCGGTGCGGAGCGTAAACGCGGGTGAGGTATACGGTGCGAT
>JBQTJD010000094.1:0-3071 GCA_052387475.1 Anaerolineales bacterium
CAGCACTGGTGGCGGCGCATGCTCTGCATGATGCCGACCCCGATTAGAAAGCTACGACCTGCAATGGCAGCGGGCTGGGACGTGGCCACAACGCTCCACACCCTGAGCGGCGAAGTTTGCATGTGCCCAAACTGAGCCGACGATTTTGTGTATCTTGCGCCCAACCTGCCAACTCGCAATTCAACCAACGTATTCCAATTCTCGCGAAAATCAGCCAGTTCCTGAACTTGAAAGGGTTTCTTAGAATGCCGTGTGGAGCGGACATACCCCTGGCCGCGACGATGTGAATATGGGCATAAGGAAGCTTGCCGCGGGCGATACACTACCGGCTGTTGCTCAAGGCGAGTGAGACTCGAACTGCGCTTCTGGATAATCCAGCGCCGGACCATTCAACAACCGCGACGGCTGGTTCTTTAGATACTGGTCAAAGAACGCAAGCAGGTAGGCATCCACAACCTGCAGAGTGCGTTCGCCGTTCAATGTCCCGCGCTCGTACATCAGCGGTGCGCTCAGCGGCGTCAAGAGTGGATAATCGCCAAAGTCAGCGTGGAGGACGCCTGCGAACTTGAGATGAAAAGCGGGTGCGCTGACTCCTTGATACAGCGTGTCGAGACGCGCTAGATTGTCCAGCTTCCACATTTGCGTCTCGCTTTGCATGAACATGAATGGCTGGCGCAGTGGCTCCGTGACCACTGTCTCAGGCAACGGCTCATACCAACCATCTTGGACGAGACCCGCTTTGCAGCGCGCATCGAGCTGACAGGTCCAAACTATCGCCCCGCCGCCGAGCGAGACGCCCGTCAAACCGATTCGTTGCAGGTCGAGTTTCCCGGCAAAGCGCGCATCCAGTTGGCCCGCATTCAGAAGTTGCAATTGATCCATCACGAATCGCTCATCGGCGACCAGAGTCGCTTGCAATTCTTCGCGCGCTTCTTGATCGCCGGGTTGATTCCGGCCCGCCGGTGGCAGCATCGCCGGATCATTCACCACAACGCGCCCGTTCGAGAAAACGGTGAATGCCGCTGCGTAAGGATGGTCGATGGCAATCGCGATATAACCCGAACTCGCCAGCGCTTCCATCTGGTTCAGGCTAGCGGTACGGTAACCCGTGTAGCCGTGAGAATAAATGATCACGGGGAATGGCGCTCCGTCGTTCCGAATCGGCGCGTCTTCGTACGCATGCGTGCGCACCAGCCGCAAATGATCCAGAGTAAAGGAAGGCAGCTTGAGAAAATCGGCGAAGGCGGGCAATGCCACATCGAAATTATCCAGGAAGGGAATTGTCTTGGCCTCTGCCGCCGGCTGGGCGGGATACCAAATCTGAACCATCAATTCGCGCTTGGCATTCAGATCGGACGAATACGTTTCGGCGCGCGTTGTGTCTGTCCAGTCGTACAAGACCGAACCGACCGCATACGGGCCGGGCGGTGTCGGCAAGCGGAGCGCTGGCAGAATGATTGGCAAGGCGACGGCGACGAGCCACCAGATGAACGCGAACCCGCCTGCAACGAATGCCAATAGGCCGCGCGCCGAAAGATTGTCCTTGCCTTTCAGCAGACTCGGCAGAGTGAGTAAGAACAGCACGCCGGTCAACACGTACGCGGGAACCATCTGCCAACGGTACTGTTCCACGATCAGATGCGTGAACATGAGGACGACGATCACCGCAGGTAAAAACTTGAACCAGCGGAGCGATGGTCGCAACGGCAGATACAGCGTCAGTAGGACAACCAGATTCAAAAGAAGAATTGTTATTTCGAGGATGCGCATTGGAATCCTTCGATAAACCTTCGTGGGACAATAAGGCCAGAAAAGACTGCTGACAGTTGCCGCCCAACCTATAAGTGGGACGCGGGCCCTTCGCGGCTTTTCCGTCCCCACAGGGCCAAAATGCTGCAAATCGCGGCATTTTACCCTGCTACGGTCTAGTTGCCGCAAGCTCCTGAACGCTGCAAAGTGGAGCGTTGGGTTCTCAGTGCGCATCTCGAAATTGACTCTTGATTTTACGACTCGGATTCTTATAATCCCCGCACAGTCCAGTGTTATTCACACCGCAAGGCAGGTTCACAACCTGCCTTGCTGATTCATAGGAGGCGCGCGACGATGTACGTTCAAACCGAGATTCTTTACCCCCCCAAAGTGACGCCCCAACTGCGCACGGCCTGCGGCGAGGAATGGCGGCAATTGGTCGAGCACGTCTCGGCGTTGGATGAGGCGCACCCGGAGAATCTGGCCTTCACCCTCACCATGATCCGGCTGGATGGCTGCCTCGATTGCGAGACCGACTCCTTCCGCGCCATGCGAGGCTGTGCGGCCTGCGCGCAACAAAACCTGCGCAAGTACCGCAAGAATGAGAAAGACATCCTTAAGCAATACAAAGCAGCGTTGAAAGACGTGGAGCAGCATCTCCGCGCAACGGAGCGTCGCGCACACGAGCCGGCCTAAAACATCGGCGCGCCTCGTTTCTGGATTCACCCTCGCTGTGGTATTCTCGCGAGGGAGATTGCCCGATGCTGACGCCCGTCGCGTCCTATCGAGTTGTGTCAGACCGAACGCCTCTGCCTGGCTGCATCGCCGGGCAGAGGCGTTTTGATTGCGGAGAGATGAATGCTCACCCTCATTGAAAAGGTGCTGTTTATCGCGTTGGCCGGTTGGGCGGCCTATCAAGGCTACCGCGCTTTTGATCGTATCCGGCGTATCCTCAAGCGCGGCCGCGGGGGCGAGAACATCGATTGGCGCAAGGCGTTGACCCGCGCCCAAACGGCGCTTTTCAAGTCCGCCACCCTCGCTCCGACGTGGCAGATGCGGCTTGGCCCCAGCCTCTTTCACGCCTTCATCGTGTGGGGTTTCACGTATTACCTGCTCGTCAACATCGGCGATGGGCTGAATGGATTCATCGAGGGCTATCGCTTCCCGACCAACGGGCTGCTGCCGCTGGTGGATGGCGTGTACAACCTGCTGGCCGATCTGCTGACGGTGGGCGTGTTGGTGGGGATGGCGGCGCTGTTGGTGCGGCGTTTTGTGCTCGGCTCAAAGGATTTCGACTTCTTCGCCACGACTCCGTTGCACCC
>JBQTJD010000095.1:0-9698 GCA_052387475.1 Anaerolineales bacterium
CACAGCCACGCGCACGGGTGCGCCCACCCGCACGCGCACCCTCGCCCCGCCGACGGCTTCGGCCACGCGCACGACCACGCGCACTCCCACGACAACGCTCACGCCGACCATCACCTCGACGCCGACGCCCACACCCACCGGCTCGGCAACCGTGACATTTACACCCTCGGCCACGAGCACACCAACGCCGACGTTCACGCCGACACTGACCAACACGCCGAGTGTTACCTTCACACCCACAGCAACCGCAACGCCAACCGCGTCGTCAACGGCAACGACCGCATTGGTCATTACAAGCTTCACGATCATACCTCCCCCCACTGTGAACTCAGGTGTGGCAGGAAACTACACTGTGCGGGCGTTGGATCAAAACGGCACCACCTTGTCAAGTTACACAGGTACGATCAACATCGTATGTACGGACAATGTCAGTGGTGTTGTCTGTCCATCAAGCTACACCTTCACACCGGCTGATTCCGGCGTCGCTGTGATCGCAATCACACTGGTGTCAACTGGGCCGCAAACGATCACTGTTGCTGATTCTATTGCAACTTCTGCGACAGGTTTAGTCACGGTGACCGTTCAGTAGCGACATCTCTGTTCCGTACACCAAAACGCTCCGAGCTTTGGCCAGACCGCGTCGGTCTTTAAGACCGACGCGGTCTCTCGCCAACAGTCATCAGTCATCAATCATTTACGGCCCGCGCTGATAGTTCGGCGCTTCACGCGTCACCATCACGCTGTGCGGATGGCTCTCGATGAGACCCGCGTGCGTGATGCGCGTCAGGCGCGTCTTCGTGCGCAGGTCGTCGAGTTTCGCCGCGCCCGCGTACCCCATCCCCGAGCGCAGCCCGCCGATCAGTTGATAGACCGCGTCGCGCAGGAAGCCCTTGTACGCCGCCAGCGCTTCCACACCCTCGGGCACCAGCTTGTTGCCCTTGCCCTGCCCACTGCCATAGCGATCTTTGCCAAAGCCCTGCATCGCACCGAGGCTGCCCATGCCGCGATACTCTTTGTAGCGCCTCCCCTCGTACAGCACGATGTCGCCCGGCGCTTCATCGAGACCGGCCAGCAGACTGCCGAGCATCACCACCTCCGCGCCGGCCACAATCGCCTTCACCACATCGCCGCTGTACTTGATGCCGCCGTCGGCCACGATTGGCACTCCTCTTTTGCGCGCCACTCGCGCGCACTCGAAGATGGCGGTGACCTGCGGCATGCCCGCGCCCGAGATGATGCGCGTCGTGCAGATCGAACCCGCGCCCACGCCGACCTTCACCACATCCGCGCCGGCGTCAATCAGCGCCTCGGCGCCCTCCGCTGTCACTACGTTGCCGGCGAACACCGGCAGCTTCGGCCAGTGATGTTTGAGGCGCTGCACCGCGCGGAGGACGCCAGCGGTGTGCCCGTGCGCGGTGTCCACCGCGACGGCATCCACGCCGCAGGCCACGAGTTGCTCGACGCGCGTTTCCAAATCCGCACCGACACCCACCGCCGCGCCCGCCAGCAAGCGCCCGCGCCGGTCGGTGGCCGCGTTCGGGAAATCGAGTTTCTTTTGAATGTCCTTTACCGTGATGAGGCCCTTGAGCACGCCCGCCGCATCCACCAGCGGCAGCTTTTCGATGCGGTGCTCCTGCAACAGACCCTGCGCCTCATCCAGCGTGGTGCCCACCGGCGCGGTGATGAGTGAACCGTTCGTCATGAACTCCACCACCGGCCGGTCGAGGTCGGTTTGGGCGATGAAGCGGATGTCGCGATTGGTGAGGATGCCGAGCAGTACCCCGCTGGCTTGCTCGGTGATGGGCACACCGCTGATGTGAAATTGCTCCATGAGGGATTCCGCTTGCCGAATGGTGGCCGTTGGCCCCAGGGTCAGCGGGTCGCTGATCATGCCCGACTCGGAGCGTTTGACCTTTTCCACTTCGGCGGCCTGCTGCTCCGGTGACAGGTTGCGGTGGATGATGCCCAGCCCGCCCTCACGCGCCAGCGCAATCGCCAAACGCGCCTCGGTCACCGTATCCATCGCCGCCGAGAGCACGGGGATGTGGAGGCAGATGTCGTCCGTCAGCCGCGCGCTCACATCCACCGCGTCGGGCAGCACTTCGCTATAGCCTGGCACGAGCAGCACATCGTCAAAAGTAAGTGATTCAAAAGTGTCGAAAAGTTTTTCGTTCATCGGTTGATGACGAAGGACGATGGACGAAGGACGAAAGCAGAGACGGTTGCTTTCGTCCTTCGTCTTCCGTCGTTCGTCCTCTAGTGTCGAAAATGCCGCACCCCCGTTACCACCATCGCCATGTTAGCAGAGTCCGCCGTTGCAATCGAATCAGCGTCGCGCACTGAGCCGCCCGGATGAATGACGGCGGTGATGCCGGCCTGCGCAGCCACTTCGATTGAATCAGGGAAGGGGAAGAACGCGTCGGAGGCCATCACTGCGCCGCGCGCTTTACCGCTTGCACGCTCCGCCGCAATACGGACACAATCCACGCGGTTCGGCTGCCCACCTCCGATGCCGACCGTGGCCGCGCCACCGGCGGCGGCGTTCGCAAGCACAATCGCGTTTGATCGCACGTGCTGGCATGCCACCCACGCGAAGCGTAGCGCCGCCCACTCGGATTCGGTCGGCTGTCGTTTACTCACGACTTTCCACTCACTACTCGCTGGGTCGCCAAAGTCCGCGTCTTGCTTGAGCAGCCCGCCAGCAATTGTGCGCAGTTCAAAGCGCGGCTCGATGCCGAGCGACGGTATCTCCACCAGCCGGCAGTTTTTCTTCTTCGCCAAAATCTTGCGCGCTTCCTCCGTGAACCTTGGCGCGACGATGCACTCCACAAACAGGTCATCCAGCGCCGCCGCCGTCTCACCGTCGAACTCGCGGTTGTTGGCGATGACGCCGCCAAACGCCGAGACGCTATCGCACGCGAACGCCGCAAGATAGGCGTCGGCCAGTTTTTGAGCCGAGGCCACGCCACACGGCGAAAGATGCTTGACGATGCAGACGCTCGGTATATCGTAGCTTATCGCGCAGCGCCACGCCGCATCCAGATCGAGCAAATTGTTGTACGACAGCTCTTTGCCCTGCAGCACCGCGCCGCCTAACGGCCCGCCGCCCGGCGTGAAGCTGTAAAGCGTGGCGCTCTGGTGCGGGTTCTCGCCGTAGCGTAAGGTCTGAGAGGGAAAGGCCGTAATGAGAATTGGAGAATTGGGGTCGAGGTATTGGTTGATAGCTGCATCGTAGCGCGCCGTCATCGCAAAGCCCTTTACCGCCAATCGTTTTCGCAATTCAGCACTCACCCCCGCACCCTCGCCCCCGTAAGCGAAGCGACGCTCCCCTGCCCGCACTTCACGCAACACAGTCTCATAATCGATCGGGTCGCACAGCAGCGTCACGCGCTCGTGGTTCTTTGCCGCCGCGCGGATGAGGGCCACACCGCCGATGTCGACGTTCTCAATCGCTTCAGCGAGGGTGACGCCCGGTTTTGCAATTGTTTGCTCGAACGGATAGAGATTGCACGCGACCAAATCAATGTAGTCGAAGTTGAGCCGCTGCAAATCGGCGCGGTCAGGATCAATATCCCGGGCGAGTAGGCCGCCATGGATAGCTGGGTGCAATGTCTTCACCCGCCCGCCTAGGATTTCGGGCGAGCCGGTGTAATCGCTGACCTCGGTGACGGGCAGGGCGCTCTCACGCAGAAACTTGGCCGTGCCGCCGGAGGCGATGAGTTGCCAGCCGAGCGCGTGCAGGCCACGGGCGAATTCGACGAGGCCGGTTTTGTCGTGGACGGAAAGTAGTGCCTTAGGCATTTTGTGATTGAGTGATTGAGTGATTGGCTGATTGAGCCAATGCGGCGCGATTGATCGTCATCGGCAGCCCCGGCCCGGCGTAAATCATACCCGTGTACACCTGCACCAGTGTCGCGCCGGCGTCGAGCTTTTCGAGTGCGTCGTCGGCGCTCATGATGCCGCCCACGCCAATGATGGGCAGGGTGGTGCGCTGCGCGAGATAACGAATGGCAGCAGTAGCCCGCGCGCGCAACGGCGCGCCGCTCAATCCGCCCGTCAGCGTTTGTGCGTGAGAGGGGAGTCCGTCTCGACCCACAGTCGTGTTCGTGGCGATGAGGCCATCAATGCCACAGGTCATCGCGGCGGCCAGCGCGTCATCGAGTTCGGCTTCGTTCAAATCCGGCGCGAGTTTGACGAGTAGCGGCACGTGGCGAGGCAAGTTGTTACGCGCTGCCGTTACCGCCCGCAGCAACTCTTCGATGAAGGCCCGCGTCTGTAATTGCCGCAGCCCGAGGGTGTTTGGGCTGCTGATATTCACGGCCACGTAATCGGCCCTGTCGTGCACGCGTTCGAACAACGCGCAGTAATCCCCGGCGGCGCGCTCCAGCGGCGTGTCCTTACTCTTGCCGATGTTGATGCCGACTCGTACGCCGCGCGCTGCCACTTGCCACTTGCCACTTGCCTCCAAGAATGCCTCGACCCCGTCGTTCGGAAACCCCATCGCATTGACCACTGCCCACGCCTCCGGCACGCGATGGACACGCGGCTTTGGGTTGCCGGGCTGCGCCTTCTGGGTCACCGTACCGACCTCGACATGGCCGAAGCCGAGCGCGGCCAGCCCGTTCACCGCCACACCGTTCTTGTCGTAACCCGCTGCCAGCCCGACGCGATTCTTGAATCTCACTCCGAATACTTCGACCGCGAGACGTGGATCATCCACAGAGAACAGTGCACGCAGCAGCACATCAGCGAACGGTAGCCGCAACACGTTGAGCGTCAGCGCGTGCGCGCGCTCGGGGTCGAGGCGGAAGAGGAGGGGACGAAGTGCGCGATACATGGAAAAGGCAGGGGTGCAGTGGAGATCAGCTCACCCTTGCACCCTGGCTCCCCCACTCCCCTGCAAGAATTTCAAAACTTCGTCGTACTGCGCCGCCGTCACCGCTCCCGACTCACGCCACAACGTCAGCAGTTCGCGCAGGGTGACAACCGAGTGCATGGCATAGCCCGCTGCGGCCAGCATCTCCTTCGCGCCCTGCTCGCGGTCAATCAGCACCACGATGTCGCGCACCTTCAGCCCGAGGGCCTCCAGCTTTTGTATCGCTTCAATCTTCGTGTCGCCGGTGGTCGCGAGGTCGTCAATCACCACGATGGTTTCACCAGCGGCGTACTCACCTTCGATGGCGGCCTTCGTGCCATACTCCTTCACCTCGCGGCGCGGATAAATCAACGGGCGATTCATCTCCAATGAAATGGCCGTGCCGATGGGCAGCGCGGCGTACGGGAGGCCGGCGCGGCGGTCGAACTTCAGTTCACGCAACAACTCTGCATACGCGCGCGCAACTTGTCTGAGAAGTGAAGGCTTGGAGATGAGGCGGCGCAGGTCGAGATAGATGGGCGAGGTGATGCCGGACTTGAGCGTGAACGCGCCGAACTTGATGCAACCGGCTTCGAGCAGCCCGGCGGCGAGCGCCTGCTTTGAGCTGGTGGGTGATGTGCTACGGGCCACGCGCGTGCGGGAGAGCGTGTACCGCACAGACTCGATCGCGTCGCGATAATCCGCTGCGGCCCGCGCCCAATCCTCCGCGCGCGAGATGCCGCGCGATACTGGGATCAACATCCCCATGCCATCGGCGCGCAGACCGGCGGTGAGGGCCTGTTCCAAATCACCACCCTGCGCGCCCACGCCCGGCGCGAGAAGCCATAGCTCCGGCGCAATCGCTCGCACACGCGCCAACGCCTCCGGCTGCGTCGCGCCGACCACAAGACCGACGTTGCCGTTGATGTTCCATTGCCGCGCCAGTTGAGCGATGTGTTCGTACAGCGGCCGACCATCCTCCCCGACCGATACATCCTGCACATCACCCGCGCTCGGGTTCGAGGTCTTGCAGAGCACAAACACGCCGCGCTCGCGGTCGGCGATGAACGGCTCAATCGAATCCCTTCCGAGGTAGGGTGAGAGCGTAATGCAGTGCGCACCGAGTGATTTGAACGTCGAGGTGGCATAAGCCTCGGCGGTTGACGCGATGTCGCCACGCTTGGCGTCGAGGATCACCGGGATGACCGAGCCGATGCGGTGCGACTCTTCGGTGATGGCGTCAATGACGGTTTTCAGCGCCTCCCATCCCGCCGGGCCGTACAGTTCAAAGAAGGCGGCGTTGGGCTTGAACGCGGCTGCGTAACGTGACGTAGCTTTGACGAGCCGCAACGAGAAATCAAGCGCCGCTTCCGCGGTCGGCGCGGGCGCAAGCGAAGCTTGCGCTGGAGAAGCGCGTAGCGCTTCTCTCTCGCCGCTGTGCGGCGCGGATAGGTCGCTCGGGTGCGGATCAAGCCCCACGCACAACAACGAGTGGCTGACTTGAACGTGGCGCTCTAAAAGAGAGAAGAAAGTTTCCATCGAATATGACTGGGTGACAAGGTGCCAAGGTGACAGGATGAGGACTTCACATTGTCACCCGGTCACACACTCACCTTGTCATGCTTTTCCGAGCACCATTGCCAGTAGCGCCATCCGCACGTACAAGCCGTACTCCATCTGCCGGAAGTACGCAGCGCGCGGGTCGTCATCCACCTCCGGCGAAATCTCGCCGACGCGCGGCAACGGGTGCATCAGCGCGAGGTTGGGCTTGGCGCGCTGCATCGTCTCGGGGGTAATGGTATACGTGCCTCTCACCGACTCGTATTCATCCATGTTCTCGAAGCGCTCTTTTTGCACGCGCGTGACGTACAGCACATCGGTTTCGGGCAGCGCGGCTTCGAGCGTCGTGTGCTCGGTCTGCGACAGACCGCGCTTGCGAAGCTGGCCGACCAACTCAACCGGCATCTTCAAAATCTCCGGCGAGACGTAGTTTACCTTCACCCGGTACAGCGTCAGTAGTTTCGCCAGCGAGTGCACGGTGCGCCCATATTTGAGATCGCCCAGCATCGTGATTGTCAGCCCGTCGATGCCGCCCAGTTCTTCGCGAATGGTGAATAAATCGAGCAGGGCCTGGGTGGGGTGTTCCCCAATGCCGTCACCGGCGTTGATGATGGGCTTGCGGGCGGCGTTCGCGGCAATAGCCGCTGAGCCGGTCTCTGAATGGCGCAGCACGATGACATCGGCATAGCATTCGAGCGTCCGGACCGTGTCAGCGAGCGACTCGCCTTTGGTGACTGACGAATAGCGCACCTCGTTGATGGGGATGACGCTGCCGCCGAGACGCTCCATCGCTGCGAGAAACGATGATGACGTGCGCGTGCTCGGCTCGTAAAACAAGTTAGCGAGGATTTTGCCTTTGAGCAAATCGAACGTGCCGATGTGCGCGACCATCGTGCGCATGGCCTCAGCCACGCCGAAGATGTATTCGAGGTCATCGCGGCTGAACTGCGCCACGCTGAGGATGTCTTTGCCGTAGAAGCGCCCCGTGCGCTGATCGCCGAGGGGCAGGTGGGTGTTGAGGAGGTGAGTCGGAAGAGTCATAGAGTGTCCTTGCAAGCGTGATGCGTGAAACGTGACGCACTACATTTCAGGCCTCACGTTTTTTCCAGTTCCCGGTTCGGCCAATACGCGCTCGCCGTCGAACGCGACTTGGCCGCGCAGCATGACGCGTGTCACTCGACCACGCAGCGTCCAATCGGCGAACGGCGTCCAACCGGCGCGCGAGTGCATTCGCGCTGCGTCCGGCTGCCATTCGCAATCGGCGTCGGCTTCAATCCACGTCTCCGGCTGCTCGGGTAGATTGAAGATGCGGCGCGGATGGGTGACCATGCGGGCGATCACGTCGTCGAGCGTCAAGCGATCTCGGTGCACAGCAGTCAGCCACAGCGCCAGCGCGGTTTCGAGGCCGGGGTAGCCGGGCGGAGGCGTGGCCGACGTTTTTTCCGCGCGGGTGTGCGGCGCGTGATCGGTGGCGAAGCAATCAATGACTTCGAGGTTGGCCCACAGCGCGTCCTCATCGGATTGGGTGGCGAGGCGTGGGCGCACCTCGATGAAGCCGCGCGCGAGGCCGCAATCGTCGAGGGTCATGAACATGTGATGCGGGCAGACCTCGCACGTCACAGCGAAGCCTCTGTCTTTCGCCTTGCGGATCAGCTCGATTTCTTCTTTGCGGCTGACATGACAGATGTGGATGGAGCGCCCGGCGAGGTGCGCGGCGAGGAGGGCCGAGGCTACGTGATGGCCCTCGGCATGCGCGAGCAGGGGCGAGTCTTTTGGCCAGCGCTCCGCGTGCGCCACCAATAAATCGAGCGCGTCCATCTTCAAATCACCGAAGGTCGAGTCGAGGTACATCTTCATCCCCGCGGTTTGCGGCGCGAACGGCGCGGCGGTTTGTGCATTGCCCGGCCCCGCGCCGAAATAGATGCCGTAATCGCAACGCGCGCGTGACCGCGCGGCGGCTTGATACTGTGCCAATGCCGCACCATCAGTAATGGGCGGCTGAGTGTTGGGCATCGCCAAAATTGTTGTGAAGCCGCCGGCCAGCGCGGCAGCGGTGCACGAGTCCCAATCTTCTTTATACGATTGGATGAGGTCGCGCACGTGCACGTGCGGGTCAATCAGGCCGGGAAGTCTGAGCGTTGCCATTGCACGTGAGTCCCGCCTCCCGTCCGCGCAATGTGTGGACGGAAGAGGGCGTCGCAACTAATGTTGCCCGGGGTGAGGGTTCGACGCAAAAAAAGAGCCGACGATGAGTCGGCTCTTCGCTTGAAAACTGAAACAACCTGCCGCATCAACGTCGGCGGACAGTGTAGGTTGCAAGACTGGTTTGGCATATCGCAGCAGATTGTAGTGAACGTGTGCGACGGCGTCAACCATCGGGGCCAACGAAAATCACCGCACCCGGACTGTGCGAACTGACCGGCGTTACGGTTTAGCCAGCTCCGCATCAATCAGTTGTTTCAGCGCGTTGAAATCAAGCATGGCTTGTTGCGGCACACGCATCCCGTTGATGAAGAGGGTGGGTGTCCCGGTGACGCCTTGGGAGCGGCCATCGAATTCATCATCCTGCACGACACTGGCGTACTTGCTCGAGTCAAAACATTGATTGAAGGCGGTCATCTCCAATCCGATCTTTTCCGCGAAGGCTTTCAAACGTGGGTCGCGGAAGGCGCCATTGCCCTCACCCTGCTGGTTGGCAAAGACGATGTCGTGATAAGGCCAGAATTTGTTCTGCTCACCCGCGCACTCGCTGGCCTGTGCGGCCCGGCGCGACTCATCCCCGCCGACGTTGCCGTCAATCACAATGAAGTGCTTGTACTCAAACCGCACGCTCAGCCCGGCGGCGATATACGTTTCTTCGATCTGGCGACCCGCGCCAGTGGCCAGTTGCCGGCAGAACGGTCACTGAAAGTCGGAGAACTCCTCGATCAATACTTTGGCGTCGGCTGGGCCGACGGCTTTGCCATCGGCGAAAGCGTAATCTCGGGCTTCGGGCGTCGCCACCTCGCCGGCCGGTTGCAGGTTTGGCCAGATCACGATGGCGGCGATAGCAATGGCTGCCAGCGCCACGACGCCGATCATCACCAATTGTTGATTGCGCGTTTCTTGCTGTCGTTTTTTGCGGAGTTCTTCGCGTTTGCTCATGGGCGGATTATACCTAACCCACCCTCGACCTCAGGCGAGCAACGGCATGAGGGTTCACGACAATCGTCACATGACATAAAATCGTAGTGCGGTGTCCGGTACGGAGGACGCACTCACGGTGACGCAGGTGCGTGGAGTC
>JBQTJD010000096.1:0-2236 GCA_052387475.1 Anaerolineales bacterium
TACTTCGAGGCGATTGACTCCGGACGGCGCAACTACTCGGCGGTGCCGCTGGCGGTGACGGCAGCGGGCATCCCGCTGATGACGGGCGACGACGTACAGGCGGGCCGCGCCTTCAGCGCCGACTTTACCGGCGCGGGCTGGCACACCGAACTCGGCCTGACTGACATACCCATATATGGCCCGCGCGAAGTCGGTCACCGCATGGCCGCCGTTGCCATGCGCCACCACTTTTCATTTTTTGAGCACTGGATCACGGACTACGTCGGTCATCGCGGCACGCTGGCCGAGGGCCGGGCGCTGCTGGAGAAGTTCGACGCGGTGCTCGGCGGACTGCTCGAGGCGTGGGACGATGACAGCGGCCTGATGATCATCACCAGTGATCACGGCAACCTCGAAGACCTCAGCCACCGCCACCACACGATTAACCATGTACCCACGATTGTAATTGGGCGGGAGCGGCACGCGTTTGCGAACGGCCTGGCCTCACTGGCTGGCCTTGCCCCGAAAGTTCTGCAGGCACTCAATAGTCTCCAATAACCGCTTGCAAAGTCTCATCATCGAACGGTGACCGCCCCGATCTGAGCACCTCGATCCACCGCTCACGTTCCGGTACGGCTTCCAGAAATTCATCAGTCGCTATGGCCCAGGCGACGAAGGCCTCTAGGTCAGCCAGGGACTTTTGGAGGTCACCCAGAACGCCATAGGTCAGTCCACGGGTTTCGCGATAGAACGCGTCCGGGTACTCGGCGTTGCCAGCCAGGGCGAGCGCAATTGCCCGCTCACACGCCGGCAAAGCGATATCGGCCAACCGGCGCACGCTCTGTTCGCCGCAGATTTCGTTGAGTGTCTCTGCGTTACTCTGTTCGAGAGCCAGTTGAACGGCCATCTGGCAGGCCGGGCGTCCGACCACTTTCAGAGCTGGTACTTCAGCAAAGCTGGTACACACGGCCTGGTTGGCGAAGACATCGTCCACTTGTGTGACGGCTTGGACTGCCGCCCGGCAAAGCGTACCCGGAACGACCTCAGCCATCCTCGGCTCATCCAGCCAATCCAGGCAAAATTCCTGCAGCCGGGCAGCGTCGCCTGTTTGCCCCAGAGCATTCGATGAAGCCCGCAGCCTTTCGACGGCTTTTTCGATGTCGCCCGTGACCATGTACAGTTCCGTTTCCTCCAGCGGGCCGGGCGCCAGCTCGAGCGCTGAGTCACAGATGGGCTGCACGAGATTTTCAAAGTCAGGCCAGGCCTCGACGCACATGGAGCGCGCCAACTCAAAATTGCCGACCTTGACCTTTTGGGCGTACCCGACCGCCAGGATAAGTCCTATACGCGCCTGATCCCAGTTGCCCAGTCGCGCGTCGGTGCGCGCGTCCGCCAGTGCCCCAAGCGCCAGATCGGTATAGTCCACCGGATTTTGCGAGCACACCACCGGATAAGGACGTCCCGACCCCGAAATGTAGGTTTTCCACTCCTGCCATGCAAGGTTGCGACCCGACAATGAACAAGCGCGGACTTTAGAAACCTCCACGCCAACTGACAATATCGAAATCCCGCCGTCGGCATCGCCGGCGATTAAGGTCTCTCCATCCGGGGTAAAGACGAGATGCTCGACTCTTTGATAGGGGAACTCCGCAATAAGTTGTCCCTTGAGCACATCCCACAGCGCGATGTGACTCTCATTGGACGAGGCCAGCGCCCAGGCGCCGCCAAACCGGCCAAACGCCAAGCCGCGAACTTCAGTGGTGTGACTTCTCAACGGCCGCCTCACGTCAGTTACCGTGTTCTGGACGATGACCTCGCCGCTTGCATCACCGGAGGCCAGCCAGATACCATCGGGGCTATAGGTGAGGGCCGTCACCGCGTTCTGATGGATATTCTGCGATTTGGTCACCACTTCGCCGGCTGCCAACTCGATTTGAGCAATCGAACCGTCGCCCAATCCTACGGCCATCACGCCGGTACGCGGGTGCATGGCCAAGCTTTGAGCGGTGATCGTTATCGCTCCCACGGAGAGCGTCCGGCTGACAGGTGCGCTTCCCGACAAATCCCAGATCTGCATTTCACTGGCGCGGAACGTTTGAATGGTGTCGTCGAAAGCGCCGTAGAGCGCGGCCAGCGACTGTCCATCCGGGGTAAACGCAAGGCTGGCAGCATTAGTCTCCGAATAGCCCAGCACTTGGCGCGGCAGGGAGTCTTCTCGCAAATCCCACATCACGAGGGCGCCCTCCGCCCCGGAAGT
>JBQTJD010000097.1:0-4671 GCA_052387475.1 Anaerolineales bacterium
GTGGATGCCGGCTACGCGGGCCGCCAATCGCTGACAGCGGATTGAGCAGCAACAAATCCGTTCAATTCGTTATTCAGGGAGTTGTACCATGAGCTTATCCCTGCCCTTCCTCAAGAAAAAACGTACCAGCAACCGGCTGTGGCTTGACCTCGGCGACCTCGGCGATTTGGTGAACCCGGCCGGGCCGCACGAGCAGTGGCAAGACCACGGCCTCGGCCTGCTCCGCACCCTCCTGCACCAAAACGGACTGATGACAGACATGTTCTCCACGCGCCAGCACACAAACTGGGACAGCGTGAAGAAGAACATGGCCGGCTACGGCATGCTCATCATGAACGTGCGTAGCTACACATACCCGATGGCGCTGCGCGCGGCCAAGCTATTCAAAGAAGTCAATCCGCAGAGCACCATCCTCACCGGCGGCATGCACGCCACCGTCGCGCTGGATGAGATGCAGGCCGTACCCGAGTTCGACAAAATCATCCAAGGGCCGGGCGAACTCACCATCGTGGAGTTGGTGCGCGATCCGAGCGCCTTCCCGCGTGTGGTGCTGGGTCAGGGCGCGAAGAGCATGGCCGACTGGCCGATGATGGATCGCACGCTTTGGCCCAAGCCGGCCTCGTGGAAGCTGGCCCGCAAATTCAACTGGCCGCTCGAGCCGGAGTGCGGTTGGGGCCCGCCGCCGGTCGCAACACTGCTCACCAGCCGCGTATGCCCGTGGCAGTGCGTGTTCTGCAACGAGAGCAGCTACATCCCCAACATGGGCCGTCGCCCGGTGGAGATGGTCATTGACGAGTTGAACTTCCTCGACCGCAAGTACGGCGTCGGTTCAGTCGTCATCCACGACTCGATGTTCTTCCAAAATCCAAGCTGGCTCGAAGAGTGGGTGGAGAAGTACCCGCGCAAAGCGAACAAGGTGTGGCCGTACTGGGCCGCCGCCCGCGCGGACACCGTGCGCCAGTGGCCCGAGTTGTTCACCGCTATCGTCAAAGAGACTAACTGGAACACGGTCTCGATCGGCTTCGAGTCCGGCAGCGATAACGTCCTCCGTATCCTCAACAAGGAATGCACCGAGGAGGACAACTACTTCACCATTGATCTGCTCACCCGCATCGGCGACGAGATGGAAGCGCAGGGCAAGAAGGCGCCGGTGTTCTGGAGCAACATCATGCTCGGCATCCCTGGCGAGACGCCCGACGATGCCTTCAAGACGATGCGGATGGTGAAGTACACCAAACGCATCCTGCCCAGTATCTCGTTCTACGCCCCCTACCCCGGCTCGGCGCTCGGCTATCAACTCATCGCCGAGGGCAAGAGCCGCATGAGCAAAGAGAATTACCATCGCTATCCCGATGACGAGAAAGTCGTCGGCGTGGATTACGGCTTCTATCGCAACCTGCTCGCCGGCAAGTACGACGCCGAGGTTAGCCACGGCCTGGCGCAGGTGCGGCAAGAGCGCAAGAACTATTTGGGGGCGCTGACCAAAGCCTGACGAATGCAAAATGACAAATGTAAAATGAAAAGGCTTAACTCTTCTCATTTGTCATTTTGCATTTTGCATTGAAGATGAGCAGCTTCAGCAACCCCCACTACATGTATCTCTTCGACCTGAAGAACGGGAAGAAGAAACTCGCCTACGGTCAATCGCCGGAGGATGCGCTGGACACTCTAAGCAAACGCCTGACGCCGGAAGAGATGGCGCAAATCATCCGCGACCAGTATGTGAAAATCAATCAGCGCAAGTTGCAGGAGCACATTCTCGAGTTGGGGTAGGTCTTGAAAAGAGGTAACTGAGGGAAACACGGGAACTGGCTCTCGATCAGTTCCTTTTTAGTTTCCTTTGCGGTTTAATATGTTGTGTGAAGCTCAACGCCGAACACCGACGACTGTTGCTCGCCCTCGCCGCTGGCTGGTCGCTCAAAGCGCATCGCGACATCGAGGGCCGCAAGGTCTTTCAGTTGCATCACCCAGACAAGCCCGCGGAAGCTGTGGCGTGGGACGTGGCCGAGTATTTGGCCGAGCACGGATTGATTGACAGCAACAAAAAATTCCCCGCCGCGACGTTTTGGCTAACTGAAGCGGGGAAGGCAATCGTCGAGGAGATCAGCCGCGCCCGCGCACCACGCTGACGCCCGCCACCAAAAGCCCCAACACGAATAACCCGATGATCGCCAGCGCCGGCGGGAAAGCGCCGGCATTAGGGGTGATGCCCTGCTCCGGCAAAAGCGTGGGCCGCGCGATGATGGCCGGGGGCGTGAAGGTGGGCGGGCGATTGGCGTTGGCCGCCGGAGTGATGGTGACCTCGCCGAACGGGATGGTCGGCGTCGGCGGCAGGGTGGGCGTGGGCGGAATCTCAACCAGTTCGGGCACGGCGGCAAGGTCGCCTGAAACGCGCACGAATTGCTGCACCACCCAGCCCTCATTGTTCGGCCCACCGAAATACACAATCTTCAACCATGTCCACTGCGGCGTGGTGACCTTGCCAAGGATGGGCGCGGTCTGCCCGGGCACGACGCGGCCAATCTGATCGTAAAACGTCCCCGGCCCGGCGCGCACGTTCACGTCTTCAAATGCTTCCATGCGCGGACCGCCCGGCGTGGGCGTCGCCTCCTGCGCAACAGCAGACGCCGACCACAGGCCAATAGCCAGCAGCCCTATCAGCGCCGCTCCAAAAGTCGGCCTCACCGTCATCCGTTCAATCCATCCTGCAATTCGTTTCATCCGTTGATTACAACTCCGCGCGGATGGCCCACAGGTCGGGGAAGAACGGGCGCAAGGTTGTGCGTAAGTACTCTACGCCCGCCGAGCCGCCGGTGCCCGTCTTCATGCCGATGGTGCGCTCGACCATCTTCACATGCCGGTAGCGCCATTCCTGCATCCCTTCATCAAAATCCACCAACCGCTCACACACGCGCACCAACTCGGGGTTCTGCCGATAGACGCTGATGAGCAGTTGCTGTACGTTGGCCGAAGCCGCAATCGGTTGGGTGACATCGCGCTGAAGCGCATCAGCGGGCACCGTAATCCCATTCAAACTCAAATTACACAGGAAGGCATCCCATAGCGTCGGTTGTTCGAAGCGCCGTTGCAATCGTTCCATGGAAGTCGGGTCATCGGCGAAGTGATGAACGATGTTGAGCCGCTTGTAGCCGAGGATGAATTCCATCTCACGAAACTGCGCGCTCTGAAAGCCGCTGGCCGACTCCAAAAAGCCGCGAAAGGAGTTGAACTCAAGCGGCGTCATCGTCTCCAGCACATCAATCTGCGCCACCACCGTTTTCAAGATCGTGAGCAACCGCCGCAGAGTGTGCAACGCCCGCGCCGAGTCGTTCTGACGCAAGCGCGTTTGCAAAAAATCCAGCTCGTGCAACATCTCTTTGAACCACAGCTCATACACCTGGTGGATGATGATGAACAACATCTCATCGTGTTCCGGCCCGGTGGATTTGGGTGACTGGGCGTTGAGGAGTTCGGAGAGACGCAGATAACTCGAGTAAGTCAGCGGTGCGGACATGGCGAGACTCCAAACGGGATTCTCAACGCAAAGGCGCAAAGAGGCAAGGATAGAAACCCGACAACGGATTGTGCGTTGCACGAAACGGATAAGCGGATACCAACGGATGGGCTGCGCCCTGCCAGCGATGCCGCGATGATGAGTCACTCATCCGTTTCTATTCGTTTATCCGTTTTGGCGAAGCCAATCCGTTGTCGGATGGCCTACGCCGTTTCGTTCAAAATCTGGAGCGTGTGGCGGAGAATGGGGAGGAGCTGTGCTTCGTCGGCGTTGTCGGAGGGGGCGAAGGCCATGGCCAGTTGCCCGGCGCGGCGGCCGGAGATGCGAACTTCGAGACCTTGCAACGCTTGCGCCGCGTCGGTAAAGCCCACCCGCCCAATCAACTCGACGGCCTCGCTGCGCAGCTTGAGCACCAGGCCCCGATCACTCGCCAACTTGACGAGCTGCACCGAAGCGCCGGGGATACGTTCGAGCAATCGAGTGAGCGCGTCCGGTGCGAGGCGGATAGTGCCGGCGCGGGTGGCTTGATGCAGTTCGAGCAGCGCCAGCATCTGCGGGCGGTCGTACTTGCGCAGGTGGCTGGCCGCCACGGTGCGGACTTCCGGCGGGTAGCGGTAATCCACGCCGCGCACTTCAAAGTAATCGGCCAGCGCCTGTACAATCTGCGCGCGCAGTGTCATCTCAGTCTCATCCACGCGCGAGGCCAGCAGTTGGATAGTGAGCAGCGAGCGCCGCACCTGCTCCGAGCCGAAGAGCAAGGCAAAGCCGCGCCGCCGTTCCTCGATGTGTTGCGAGACGAACATCTCGCCCGCAATCCACGGGTCTACCGACGGGATGACGCGCGGCGCCAGCCGGGTGGCGGGCCGGGTCGTCATCTCAAAGCGGATACGGGAGCGGGGTCGTGGCATACACTGTTCACCACAAAGACACAAAGGCTCCAAGTTCACGAAGTTTTCTTGGTGGCCTTTGTGTCATAGTGTCTTAGTGGTGATTAGCGTTTGGACTTGCGAACTGGTTTTAGCACATCCTGCACTTTTTGCAAACCACGCTCGGGTGTGCCGCCCAAATTGATGCGAAGCACACGGCGCTTGCGGGCTAACAGCGCGCCGTAATCGCCCAGCGCCTGCGCGCTCTTGAGCTGGCTGAACGTATACGGC
>JBQTJD010000098.1:0-2262 GCA_052387475.1 Anaerolineales bacterium
TCACAAGCTGCGCGGCGGCGTGTCCACGCTTGGGGCCGAAGCTTTGGCAGAGCTGTGTTATGAAATTGAGAATCTGGCGAGCGCTGGGCAAACGAGTAAAACGCAGGCCCTCGCGGTGCCGTTAGACCGCGAGTACACGGTGTTTTGCTTAGCCGTAGACAACTTACTCGCTCGATTTCAGCAAGAAGCCAACGCCCTCGAACGAGCGGTAGCACCCCATCTAATCGTGGAGACCAGGTCTTGAACGTTGCGACCGCCACATCTGGCATGTGCAGTCTGTCGTCAGCCCAAGATGTGGGCAACTGACTCGCTCAAAAGGCGACTCCACGGTTTAGTGGAGTGCTACCGAACGAGCCTGACGACAAAAAATCTCCACCGAGGGTGGAGATTTTTTTGTGGGCAATACAGGGCTCGAACCTGTGACCTCACGGATGTGAACCGTGCGCTCTGACCAACTGAGCTAATTGCCCATAAGCGAAGCGACAGAGGCCGACATTATAGCATCCCCATTTCGGCCTTTCAAGAAGTCGGCGCGTCTTTCTGCGCTTCGGTGTGTGCGGCTTCATCCAATCCGCTGCGATTCTGCCCTAGCGCCGACTTCTCCAACGCCTGCCGCAATTGCTCTTGCAGGTTTTCATTGCTCGGCTTTTTCCTGCCAAAGCCCTTCAGCATCTCGATCAATATGCCAGTGATGTTTTGGGTGAGCTGCTTGAGTGACTCAGTCGTCAACTTCTCGCCGCGCTCGAACCACACAATCGCCGCATAGCCCATCACCACAGTCGTTGAAGCCGCAATGGCCGCCGACAGCAGCCAGCCCGGCGGCCCGCCGAGTTTGCTCAATTCCTGAAACAACGTGCGCCCGAGAAAGCCGAGGCCAAACGTCACAGCCAGTTCGCGCGCGCGTCCCGGGGTGATCGTGTAATCGTAGATGCGCGCGATGCCGAGCACGAGCGACGACTGCACGACCAGCAACGGGATCACATCGAGGATGGGCAGCGGCGTGAGGGCGACCGCGGCCGAGGTGGTGGCAGCGCTGGTAATAGCCGTCCACGCCAGCCGCCAGCGATACGCGGGCAGCGCACTGCCCAGCGCGGCCAGCAATCCCGGCTCCGCTTTCGCAATCGCCACCAATAGATCATCGAGGTTGTTGCCGGTCTTGGCTGAGACAGGCACAATCTGTTCACGCTTCAAGCGCAAATTGGCCGCCGTGCGTTCGAGCACCGGCTCCACATCTTTGCGCGAGAGCAGATCGCACTTGTTCAACACCACGACATACGGCTTGCCCAGCGCTGCCAACTCATCAAACAGTTCCTGCTCGGTGCGCTTGATGCCCTGAATGGCATCGAAGACGATGATGAGGAAATCCGCCGCGCCCGCCGCAGCCAGCGCGTGTTCCTTTTCCTGTTGGCCCACCTCGCCGACGGCATCTGCGCCCGGCGTATCCACGATGCGAAACAGCCCGGCATCCGCCTCTTGATTCACGCGCGTCGTGCCCGGCACCGGGCTGACCTCAGCGCGGTCATCTTTGGCGCGGATCAGTTGGTTGTAGAGCGTGCTCTTGCCCACGTTGGCCGGCCCGAGGATGGCGACACTGGTTTTGCGGTCAAAAGCGATTTTGAAATTGGGCAGCGCCAGATCAAGCAGCATGCGCCAGCGCAATAAATCATTGGGCAAATACTTGAGCGAGCCTTCGAGTTCTTTCTGCATCGGCTCGGGCAAGGCGCCCCAAGTTTTACGCAGTTGCTCGCGCGAGTCTTCGGGAAACTCTTTCAGCAAATCGTCAATCTTCGCCATGAGAGTCCTCGCATCGAATTTCACGCATTGGCGCGAAGGCGTTGCAATTCGCGTTCATTCGCGTAACTCAATGTCGTTCACAAATCCTTCAAGACCGCAGCCCGCTTCTGTTGATATTCTTCAGTGTTGATGAGACCCTCGACCCGCAACTGTTCGAGTTCGCGCAAGCGGTCAGCGGTGGTGCGTGACGCGGGGGAAGCCGTTAGCGCTTCGTTTGGCTTTGTCTGGCGCGTGAACCGTTTGCGGCAGTTGCGGCAGTATGCGCCGCATTCCCCGGTGTTGAACTTCTGCACCAGTTCGGGATTGTTGAAGGTGAGGTCATTGCCGCGCCGTGCAAACGCCGCACCGAAGACCGCGCCCAGCCGGTCGCCGAGGCCGGGCAGCGGAAGGGTGGCGGTCGAACCGCAGTGAGGACAAGAGATGGTGCTCAATGTATTGATTCTACCCGCGCTTTAATGGTCGC
Organism: Anaerolineales bacterium; assembly: GCA_052387475.1. GTDB lineage: Bacteria > Chloroflexota > Anaerolineae > Anaerolineales > UBA6663 > JANWXR01. The sequence goes on from JBQTJD010000098.1 coordinate 2,258, forward strand.
GCACT
>JBQTJD010000099.1:0-2309 GCA_052387475.1 Anaerolineales bacterium
AAGCCGTTTGGTTGGCCCAGCACTTACTCACGGCCATTGAACACAAGAAGCTGGAGATCGCTCGCTTGTACGAACTCTTCGAACAGCATCCCGATCACACGCTCTTCGCGTCCTTGCCAGGGGCCGGGGACTTTCTCGCGCCAGCGCTGCTGGCTAAGTTCGGCGATGATCGCGAACGCTTTCCAGCGCCAGCCAGTCTGCAATGTCTGGCTGGCACTTGTCCCGTCACCGAGCAGAGCGGCAAAGGCCGACGGGTGCGCTTTCGCCAGGCCTGCGATCACGAATTCCGCCAGATCGCGCAACAGTGGGCCAAGGCCTCCATCACCCAATCGAGTTGGGCAGCCACCTATTGGCACAGCGTGCGGCAACATTCTCGTTCCAACAGCCACGCCTATCGTTGTCTGGCCAATCGTTGGTTGGCTATCGTCTGGAAGTGCTGGCAGACCCGCACCCCGTATGACGAAGCCGTTCACTTACAGAACCGCGCGCGCCGACTCGCCACGCGCGCCTAGTTGATCGATAATTCAGGGTAACCGTGGAGCTTGATCGCCAGCCGATGATGGGCTCGTCACTGCGCTTAGGCTCCACGGGCCAAGTGAAGCACTTGGTACCGTTCCTTTCACGCGCCTGTCCCGCAGATTGCCTGTTGACAAAGCGGTCCGACTTGTTCCGCTTCGCTTCACAAGCGGCTGACGCGGCACGTTGGGCGGGCCGGACAGTATCTCGTTTACCTGGGATAATCACGCTGTGAACCATCACAACTGAGGGGCATTATGAGAAGAGTCACCAAGCAGATTCTGAAAGACATCCAGCGGGGCGAAAACATTGACCTCATAGCCACATTCGGATTGGTAATAGTCATCTCTATCCTAAATGGTTTTGGCTTCGCATCAGCAACCCTCGTATCCTCGATCACTCTGGCGACATTAGGGCTTATTGCAGTTGGGCTATTGGTCACGCGATATCGCCTTGACGATATCTATCGCAAGGAAAATGCCACCAATGCTGTTCAATTTCATGCACACCGATTGGAAGTTCTGGAAGCCGATATTGCGGCGGCAAAAGAAATATGGATGATGGGTCTGACTTTGCGCGGCACAACGACGCGCAACTACCACATCTTTAAAAACAAAGCAGAAAAGGGATACCGGCTTCGCACGCTGGTAGTTGATTTAGAAAAAGTGGAGATGGAGCCAATCATACGGAGATTCTCAAGGGGCGGGCATATTGAGCAATTTCAAGCAGACTTTCATCAAGCGCTCAACCAGTACAAGCAGATTCGTCAGCTAGCAAAAAACCCGGAATATATACAGGTCCGTCTACTTGACTTCGCGCCTCCATACAGCGTATACATTTTTCCCAAACTGGATGGTGGCGGCGTTGTATATGTAGAAATGTACGGCTACAAGTCGCCAATGGGTGCCATTCCCAAGTTTAGAATAACTGAACGCGAAGCTCCAGAATGGTATAAGCACTTTTCAGATCAGTTCGAAGCGATTTGGGATGGCGCGGCCAAGACTGAGCTATGAAGACCAACTAAACATCCATGCCCGCCCAACGCCCGGCATCACCCGACTCGCTCCGCTAGCGCTTCGCGAGCGGGTGATGCCGGGCGTTGGGCCGCTCCTTTCAAAACGGGTGGTGTAGCGCCTGCGGCCAAGTCGGGGCGCGTGTGCGGCAATGGTTTCGCCCGGTCGTCGGGCGTGCCGCGCGCGCATTCACCGCACACGGCCCAACAACGGCTTGCACCGGACGGGGCTACTCGTGCGCCATAGGCGGGTTCAGGCAATCACCGCCCCGCCGGTGAAGCCAACCGTTCGGCGGCACAGTACCTCCCAGCAACGCAAGAGGGTGATCCGTGGAAGTGGCAATCGTCGTCGCAATCATCAGCGCCGTAGCTGCGATCACCGCTGCAGTGGTATCCGCCCTAACGCAGCGCAGTGTTAAGCGCTTTGAGCAACGGTTCGAAGGTGCAAAGCGCTCCTTGACGTTTCGCAGCGACCAGTTGGCTAAGCTCTACCTTCCGGTTTCAATGCACCTGCGGGCAACGCGTGCGCTCGCCACAACGCACTACGAAGCGGACGCTGCTACCCGAAGAGAGATCGAGCATGCGCTGCATGAGCACAACAAAGTAATCGTGGAGTGTCTTCTGACTTCATCCATCTTCCTCGAGCCAGATGCCCCGGATGCTGCTTCCACGGAGCTGCTTGAACACCTTCTGCAGTGGGAAACGCTCTACAGACTGAAGTACCAACCCAAGCCGGCCTTCTCGGATCCCATATGGGCCGAGATCAGGCGATTGGGGTACA
>JBQTJD010000100.1:0-5303 GCA_052387475.1 Anaerolineales bacterium
GCGGATGTCTCAATTTCGGGAAGTGGGATTTCTTCGCCCTTAGCACTGGCGGTGATCCGGTCCATCGCCTTGGTCGTCAGCATATCCACCACCAACGATTGGCGGCCTTTGTCAGACGTCAGATACTCGCGGATGCGCCCGGCCTGGTCGCCCCACATGGCGCTGCTCTGCTCAATCTGCTGGACGACGTCTTCCGGTTGCACCTCGAGCTTCTCGGCCTCGACGATGCGCCCCAGCACCAATGCGCGCTTCAGCCGCTGCTCGGCGCGCGGCTTGAATTCTTCGCGCACTTGCTCTTTGGTTTTACCCTCGATCTTCAAATAGTCCTCGAGTGTGAGCTTCTGTTCGCGCAACCGGTTGTCGAGGTCTTCAATCAAATCATCCACTTCGGCCTCGAGCAGCGCGGGCGGGTATTGCACTGTGGTCTGTTCCACGAGTTGGTTGAGCACTTTGTCCTGATACTCGCGCCCGGTTGAGCGCTCGGCCTGCTTCTGCAAATCCTCGCGCACGCGCACCTTCAACTCATCCAGCGTTTGAAACTCGCCGATCTCCTTGGCCAGATCGTCGTTCCACTCCGGCAGCGCGCGCTGCTTCACTTCCTTGCTCGTCACCTCAAAGTGCGCGACCTGCCCGCGCAGCGATTCGTTCGCGTAATTCTCCGGGAAGGCCAGATCGAACTTGCGCGTCTCATTGGCCGCCATTCCCACGACCTGCGGCACGAAGCCCGGCATCGGCCAGTCGGCATTTTCATCCAACTGCAGCGCCACGTCCTTATCCGTCATCAAAAAGTCCGACGGGTTCAGGCCTTCGTTGAGGAAGGAGTTGATGTCGAGCGTCAGCACGTCGCCGAGCGCCGCGGCGCGTTCAACCGGTTCAAGCACGGCCTGCCGCTCGCGGAGCGATTCGAGCACGCGGTCGAATTCCTCCTCCTGCACTATCGGCGCATCATACGGTACGCGCAGCGCACGATAGTCGCCCATCTCAACGACGGGCTTGAGCGGCACGGTGTATTTCAACACCATCGGCTTAAGCTCAAAGTCGTTGAGCGAAGCCGCGCCGTAGGCTTCAATCTTTTCCTGGTCGAGCGCCTCTTGATAGACCTTTTGGCTCAACTCGTCAATCGCCATCTCGTACACGGCGCGTTCGCCGAACTGGCGCACGACGTGTTCATACGGCGCTTTGCCGGGTCGAAAGCCGGGCATGGGATAACGTTTGGACAGATCACGAGCAGCCTTTTGCAGCGCGGGCTGCACACGGTCTTCGGGCACTTCGACCGTCATGTGCATCATGCGGTCTTCGTGAGTATGCGTATCGATCTTCAGCACAAGTTCCTTCCATTGCCCGGCTGTGCGGGCGAGTGTATCATCGCCAGTGTTGGCGCAAAATAAGAGCGGGCGTGGAGCTGGCTGCCCGTTCGGTCAGGTGCGGAAGGAGGGATTTGAACCCTCACGGGTTGCCCCGATGGATCCTAAGTCCATTCTGTCTGCCAATTCCAGCACTTCCGCTTAACGCCATATACGACGCGCGCAAAATTATACCGCAGGGGAGGGCCGGGATTTTATAGTTGTCCCACAAACGCCTTGGCCAGGATGCTCGGCATGAGCGCGTCCAGTTCCTTTTGCGTGTCGGCTTGCAACTGCTTGAGTTCATCCACCTTGGCCTGCAGGCCGTCGAGGTAGGCGACGATGCGATGTTGCTCAGGCAGAGGTGGCACGGGCACGTCAAAGCTTTTTGCGTCTCCGCCGCTGATGCCAATTTGCCCAGCGGTGGTCTTGCCCATCTCTTCGATCTGTGTTCGAACTCGTTTGGATGACAGCGCAAAAACCAAAAAGTCGGGTGCCATTTTCGTCCGGTCAACCCGCAAGCGCATTAGTTTGTCGGGGTAAACGATCCCATCTTCGTTTCTGCCCTTGAAGATGGCGGCTTTGGCAACACGTTTGATGTCACCGTTGTAACGCACTATGAAAACATCATCGTCTCGAAGCACAAACGGCTCGGCGACTTTGTCGGCAACCTCAACCAACTTGTGAGCGGTCAAGTCTACGTACCGTGTTGGAGCACTGGAAACAGCATTGATGCGAAGCATCGGCTTGCCCCTGAAGTCGGTCTCGCTTTGCGGTGATAAGCCGTTTCGCGGCGACTCGGCGAGCACGTGCTCTAAATGTTGGAATCCCCATCCTTCTTCGTCCAAGGCTTCCGTAATAGCTTTTGGTACAAGCGCCTCCGCTTCCTCCACCGCCTGCGCCCGCAGCCCCCGCGCTTCCTCCACGCGCCGCGCCAGTTCTTCAATGCGAGCCACGATGCGTTGCTGCTCGGCCAGCGGCGGGAGGGGGATTTCGACGTTCAAGAACTGTTTGGGTCGCACAGCGGCGTAACCGGTCGTGCCGTGTGCCTGGGCGTCCAATTCCTCGGCAAAGTAGTTTCCAGTCAGGAGCCAATACACAAAACGCGGATGCAGTCGTGTCTCGTCAATGTTGAATAGAAAGAAGTGGCTGGTGACGAGCGCGCCTGCGCCATCCGGCGGTACGATGCCAATCGCGCCTTTCTTGGCCCATATCTCCGACAAGATGACTTGCCCTGGCTTCGCAAACTGGTGGCGTGCCATTTTCACGGTTGCGCCGTCCGTGGGCGCGTCCAACACCACGCCTCGACCATAGAGTTTCACAGATAGCTTGGGATACGGGCGCGGCTCAAGTTCCGTGATGTATTGCATGTCTTGCCGCAATACCTGCGCCAATGGAACCCTCGGCCAGGTGGGTGCGCCGGAATGGATTTGAACCATCACAACCTTGCCTCTCGCCAATGGGCCGGCGCGTCGGCGGTCGTAGGGGCGGGCCGCGGCCCGCCCCTGCCAAAACCAAACCCGTCCGGTCGTGGCCCGTTTCCGCCAAAATCCAACGCGCCTATTCGCGGCCACAACCCGCCCCTGCCAAAACCAAACACGTTCGTTCGTGGCCGGCCTCCGCCAAAACCCAACGCGCCTATTCGCGGCCACAACCCGCCCCTGCCAAAACCAAACGCGCCCCTCCCGAACACGTCCCGGCCTAACCCGTCCGCGCATGGTCGGTTATTCATCCATCACCCCGGCGTCGCGCAAATAATCGTCCGCGGAATCTGGCGGCGGGCGTTGGCCCCAGTTAACCGGGTTGTCCATATCCAACGCCCATTGCAAAGGATTGTTGCGGATGTATTGACGAATCCGGTCGAGCGCAGCCTCATTCCGGATGATGCGATCATGATAATTGCGCTGCCACACCACCGCGCCGGGATCGTTTCGGATTTGATTGATGGCGGAGGCCGCCATCGTTTTGAACGCCCCCACCAAATGACCTAACGTGATCGGCGTGGTGATAGGCGCGGGGTCGGATGGGGTAGGGGCGGGCAGCTGCCCGCCCTTACGTGGCCCACCCTCGCGCGACCCATTCCCATCTACCCTCCCGGCGCGGCCCGGATGCAAACGCCATGCGCCGCCTTCCAGGATCAAAATAACCCCGTGGACGTGATTGGGCATGACGACGAATTCATCGAGTTGCACCCCGGCGAAGACACTCAACAGGTTATCCCAGGCCGCCTGCACGGCCATGCGCGCCGCAGAACTCTCAAACGTGAATTGACGCCGCCAGGCACAGGGCGTGATGAAGTACGCTCCGGGCTGACTGTAATCATAGCCCTTCAACCGGATGGAATGCCTGCCCTGAGCGGAGCCGAAGGGCCGCTGATGGCGAGCCGGGTCGTAGCGCGTCATGCCCCACCCCGCAACACGTCTTGAATCTCCGCCATGATCTCGGCGATGCGCGCTTCCTTCCGGGCGATGTCGGCGGCCAACTGCTCGGGCGGCATGTGCTCGTAATCGTCCGGCCGGTTGGGGTTCTTGAGGTCGAGGTTGTAACTGTTCGCGGCCACGTCGGCGGCACGTACACGCCATGCCCGCTCGTTCTCGGTGCGGTTGTGCCACCACTTCAGGCAGCCGGCGAATTCTTCGAACTGAATGGGCCTGGTCTTGGTGTAATTCTTTCGGTCGCTCGGCAGCGGCTGCTCATAAAACCAAATCTCTTTGGTCGGGCCGCCGCAATCAAAGAACAGCAAGTTCGTCGGAATGCTGGTGTACGGCGCGAAGACGCCGTTGGGCAAACGGATGATGGTGTGCAGATTGAAATCCGTCAACAGGTCGCCCTTGATCCTGGCGGCGATGCCATCTCCAAACAACACGCCATTCGGCGCCACGACGGCGGCCCGGCCCGGTTTGGGCGCACGCCGAAGCTTGCGCATGATCAACTGCAAGAACAGCAAAGCCGTCTCGCGGGTCTGCTTGTCCGCCGGGAAGTTGTTGAGGATTTTGCTTTCTTCCTCGCCGCCAAACGGTGGGTTCGTCAGGATCACATCCACACGCTGCTTATCGCCGATCTCGCCCAGCTTCACCGTCAGCGCATTGCCATAGTCGATTTGCGGATATTCCACCCCGTGCAACAGCAAGTTCATCTGGCACAACAGATACGGCAAGGGTTTGGCTTCTGTGCCGATGAGCGAATGCTTTTGTAGCTGCTCGTGGCGCTTGGTGGTGTTGGCCTGCTGGCGTAGATGCTCAAAGGTTTCGACCAGGAAGCCGCCGGTGCCGCAGGCCGGATCAAGCACAGTCTCACCGAGTTGCGGGTTGATGGCCTGCACCATGAAACGCACCACCGCTCGTGGGGTGTAGAACTCGCCGCTGTCGCCCGCCGCGTCGCGCATCTCTTTCAACATCGACTCATATAGGGCGCTGAGGGTGTGGATTTCATCGCTGGCCGTGAAGTTGATCTGATTGATCTTCGTCAGGACCTCCCGCAAAATGTAGCCGCTGACCATGCGGTTGAGCGTGCCCTCAAAGACGTGGGCAATCACATCGCGGCGGTCGCCGCCGTCCTCGCCGCGCAGGCTTTTGAGGTAGGCAAACAGCCCATTGCCCTGCTTGCCATTCGGCAGCACCGCTTCATCGTTGCTGATGAAATTCCGCAGATCGTCCCCGGTCAGGCCGTCGGCGGGCGCGGCCCAATCACGCCAGCGGTAGGGCGGCTTGATGGCCGATTGAAATTTTTCCCCGGCCACTGCGGCTTCAACTTCTCGCAGCCGCTCGTTGTCATCAATGAATTTGAGGAACATGATCCACGTCAACTGGGGCAGGCGGTCGGTGTCGCCGGAGAGAGATTCCAGCCCGCCATCAAGCCCCCTTACCGCTGGCGCGATTGGGCCGCTCCCGCCGATGGCGTGACCGGGGACGATCTGCGGAATTTCATCGGCAACGATGAGGCAGCGCTGCCCAACGGCAA
>JBQTJD010000101.1:0-4040 GCA_052387475.1 Anaerolineales bacterium
AAAGTCGCCGTCCTCGCCAATCTCAAAAAGAACGCGCCCAAGTTCCCCGGCATGGCCGATGACCATTGGGATGATTTGGATTCGGAGAGCACGGTCGAGGCGCTGGTCGAGGCCATCAAGGCCGGCGGTCATGAGGCGCTGTTCATCGAGGGCAACCTCGAATTGCGTGATCATTTGCTGAAGCATCAGCCCGATATCTGCTTCAATATCTGCGAAGGCCATTTCGGTGATGGGCGCGAGTCGCAGATCCCGGCGCTGCTGGAGATGCTGCGCGTGCCATACACCGGCTCGCGGGTGATGACGCTGGCTCTCGCGCTCGACAAACCGATGACGAAGCGCATCATGATGTGGCACGATCTGCCCACGCCGGCGTTTCAGTCGTTCGAGAGCGCCGACGAGCCGCTCGACGACGACATGGAGTTCCCGCTGTTTGTGAAGCCGTCGCGCGAGGGCACTGGCATGGGCGTGAGCGCCAAGTCCATCGTCAACAACGAGCAGGAGTTGCGTGAGCAGGTGGCGCAAGTCCTCGACAAGTATAAGCAAACGGCGCTGGTCGAACGCTACATTGCGGGCCGCGAGGTGACAGTCGGGTTGGTCGGCAACATCTCGGGCGTGGCTGCGCGGCGTTTGCCCGAACGCTACTACGTCACGAAAGACCGCGACTACTCCGAAGGCGGGCTGGCGGCGTTGCGCGCCGGGGGTATCACCTTCCTCCCGCCACTCGAAATCAATCTCCATCAATACAAAGATAGCGAAGTGGTGTACTCGAATTTGCTCAAGACTGATTTGGCCGACAAAGTTGAACTGCTCTGCCCGGCTCCGCTGCGCCGTGAGCAGATGCAGCAACTCAACTGGCTGACAGCGGCTGTGTTTCGTGTGCTCGGCTGCTACGACGTATCGCGGGTGGATTTTCGCCTTGACGAGCACGACAACTTCAAGCCGTATATCCTCGAGATCAACCCACTGCCCGGCCTGGCTCCCGGCCTGAGCGACCTCGTGCTCGAAGCCGCCGCGATGGGCATCAGCCACGCCGAGTTGGTGAACATGATTTTGAACTCCGCCGTTGAGCGGTACGGGCTGCGCACTGGTCGTTTGATTTCTATCTCGTAGATAAGACAGCAAGGGAGCAGGGGTACCAAGGAGCAGAGGAGCTTCCTCACTGCACCCTTGCTCCCCTGCACCCATGCCCAAATGCAAGTCTCCCCATCACCCCCAAACGACCTCCCCGCCATCCTCGCCGCCGCTCGCAGCGGGGGCGTGTTCAACGATGAAGAAGTGACGACGGTGGATGAATTATTTCAAGGCTATCTGCGCGACCCACAGGTGAGTGGCTACAATTTCCTCAGTTGCAAAGTCGGCGACGAGTTGTTGGGCTTCGCGTGCTGGGGGCCGACGGCGCTCTCGAAGGGCGCGACCGATTTGTATTGGATCTGCAGCGCGCAGAATGCGCAAGGGCGCGGAGTCGCCGCCGCACTGTTCCGGGCCGTCGAAGCCGCGGCGGCGTCCATCGGGCGGTGGCTCATCGTCATCTGGACCAGCAGCCGCGACGAGTATGCGCCTGCCCGCAACTTTTATCTCCGCATGGGCTGCGCGCTGCAAACACAAATCACCGATTTCTACGACAAAGACGAAGACCTGTGCGTGTTTGTACGCCGGTTGAATCGCTGATATTCTGACTGTATGAATAGGCTCTCAGCCCGCGTCCTCGCGGGCCGTCCGCCTAAGCTGCGCAACGACTGTTGCGCCAGCGACGGACGCGGACGGTGAGCGAAAGTTTCAGGGACCGATGCAGTTTATCATTCGTCGTTTACAACGTTTCGTCAAACGCTATCGCGCTGAGCAATATATGCTCGCGCTATTGATCGGCTTTGCGCTCTCCGTTTCGCTGACGCGTTTCTTCCTCGCGCTGACGGGCTACCCCCAAATCGGCAACGCCACGCTTCACATCGCGCATTTGCTGTGGGGTGGGCTGCTGCTCTTCGTCGCCACGCTGTTGCTGGTGCTGCTCGACCACCGCCGGGTGTATTGGCTGGGCGCGATTTTGAGCGGCGTGGGCGTTGGGTTGTTCATCGATGAGATCGGCAAGTTCATCACACGCAGCAACGACTACTTCTATCCGATGGCCGCCCCGATCATCTATGCCTTCTTTTTGCTGACGGTGTTGGTGTATTTGTTCGCCCGCCGCCCGCCTGCGCGCGACCCGCGTTCCGAAATGTATCGCGTGTTGGATTTGCTGAAAGAGGTGCTCGACCGCGACCTCAATGAGAGCGAGTGGGTGGATTTGCGCCAGCGACTGCGGCATGTGGCGCAACAAACCACCGATACGGAATTGGCGCGCCTCGCGCAGCCATTGCTGCAGGTGGTGGAGTCGGGTGACTTGCATGTGAAGCCCGATGTGCCCACGCCTTTCTTTCGTGTTCAACGCCGCATGGTGACGTGGGAGAAACGCTGGTTCCCTCGCCCCGTGCTCCGGCGCATGCTGGCGGTCGTGTTGGCTTTTAGTGGCGTGATTGGTTTGTTCGAACTGATCATCGTGGGCGCGGCTTACTTAAATACGAGCGTGCCGGTCAGACAGCTTCTATTGGGGTTGAACGTGCTGCCACACAATTACATCTGGGTGTGGCTGTCGTTTGGGATTGATGGAGCCGTCGGGTTGGCGATGGTAACGGCGGCGCTGCTGTTGGTTGCGGGTCGCGAGTGGCGTGGTGTGACGTGGGGCTACTTCAGTCTGCTCATCACGCTCACCACCGGCAATTTATTCTCGTTCTACTTCAATCAATTCTCAATGATTGCGAATGCTGCCTTTCATTTCATTGTGCTGATTGGTTTGCTCCATTATCGCCGCCGCTATCTAGGTCATTCTCGGCTATGATGGGATGCGCTTACAATAATGGCAGTGAGCGAAGCACGCATCAAACGGTAACGGCTCAAGGTTAGCGCCATATTTTAAGGCTAAAATTATTGACATTCTTGCAGTTATGGTTAGGATGCAAATAAGTGCACCGTCAACTTGGCATGTTTGGCGGTCATAGTGGTGCAACTGCCTAGATGTTGGCAACCGTGTCGAAACACGACAGTATCGGAGTTGTGCCAAGAGGTAAAGATGACTTTGAAAGTAAAAGCGAAGCGTACGCTGGTCGAAGCGGTGGCGAAGACCCGCCAGCACAAGGTCGTCATCCTGAACAGCGTCTTCAGCGATTGGACGCAGGATGACACGCTGCTCTCCGATGAGTGCCTGACCCGGATGAAGCGCGGCCTGAATGTGGTCGGGGTGGAGGCGAACGTTGTGCAGATCAAGCGCGACATCGCCGGTGGACTCAGGGGATTCGACCCGCGCGAGTACGTGATCTTCAACTGGTGTGAGGGGTTGGACGGTGAGCCGAACGCCTACGACGCCGTGCCGCCCGTCCTGGAGGAACTTGGATACGCTTACACCGGCGCGGATGCGTGGGCGTTGGCCGTGACGCAGGATAAAGCCGCCACGAAGAAAATCCTGCTCGACGCTAAAATCCCCACCCCCGTTTCAAAAACCTACGACCGCGCGGCGCTGAATGGCTGGCGACGCTATCCCGCGCTGGTCAAGCCCGCCACTGAGCACTGCTCCTTTGGCATCACGCGCGACTCGGTGGTGGATAATCCGCAGCAACTGAAAGACCGTATCCAATACGTGTTGGATACGTGGAAGTGCCCGGCGTTGGTGGAGGATTTCATTGACGGCACCGAGTATAACGTCTCGGTGTGGGGGAATGACGATGATGCGCAAGTGCTCCCGGTGAGTGCGCTCGACTACTCGGCCTTCCCCGATTACCACGACCGGCTGTGCAGCTTTGACGCGAAGTGGAATCCTGAGTCCGAAGCATACCGCCTGACCGCTGTGCAATGCCCGGCGCTGCTGGATAAGACCCTCAAGCGCCGCATCGAGCGGGTGGCCCTCGCCACGTACAAAGCGTTGAAGATCCGCGACTATGGCCGCGTGGACATGCGTGTGCGCAACGGTGTGCCGTATGTGCTGGATGTGAACGCCAATCCCGACATCACGA
>JBQTJD010000102.1:0-4450 GCA_052387475.1 Anaerolineales bacterium
GAGACGATGGTGCCGCGCGCAACAATTTCGGTGCGAATCTGGCTGGCCGCGAGTTCCTCCGCTGCGCGTTGTTGCTGCCAGAAGTACAGACCGGCGGCGCCGAACGTCACGATCAGTATTCCAAAAATAATCAGATTTCGACGGGAAAACATGGGGAATTAGGTGTGACTCGAAACCGCGCGAGATTATATCACCCGGTTTTTGCAGCGAAGATGAGTTGAAGTTGAGAATGAGATATGTGCTGAACACAAAAGCGGGAGGCAAAGACGCGAAATTCCCACTGATCGTTTGAGTTCGGAAATCCGAAAGAGCGCTTGCCCAGGTCTTTAACTCATGCTAGAGTTTTGGCGTAATTTATGGTGTTGATGTGAGTAGTGCAACTGGACTGAAATGCGAATAGATTGAGCATCTCACCAAGGACAGGATTTCCTATGTCTCGCCACCCTATAACCCCTCCGCTTAGATGCAGCTTTGATAAAGTCTATGACGAGTTGAAACGTATGCCGAATCACCAAGTTCATGGTCTTACTACAACAGGAGGAGTTGAGTTCAGTGCCCAAGCAGCAGTGACTCGTGATGGACGGAAATATATTGGTTTGCCCCACAATAACAGGATTTACGAAGGTGATTGGGGGTTCATGACAAACAGTATGGGCAAAGATGGTCAAAGAATTGGCCACTATGCCAGACCATTAGATGAGTGGAATATCAGTCGATAGGCCGAGGGTGAAGCAATGGATGTTTTTGCTAATCCGAAATTTGGCAAGGCTATATTGGGTATAGCGGAAGCGTATGGGAGCCTGGAGTTTTGGACACAGAACTTGGCTCCAGGAATGAACCCTGATGCAACTTGGCGCGCATTGTTGTTAATTGGGGTAATGAAACAAGCGAAATTTGTTGATGAAGCACGAAGATTTCTAATCTCTCAAGATAGCCGAGTCCGTGCATGGGCATGCTTTGCGTTGGGTCAAATTGGAGATGAAAGTGCTTTGGAACAAATTTATGCTATGAATGCCGATCCATCGAATCGAGTCCGGATTCATGCTTGGCAGGCAGTTCAGGCTATAGTTGGACCCGAAGAGGCGCTGCGTCATTTTCAAATTCGGATTCCGACATCCGAGAATCTCGTCTTAATTTCAGAAGACTCAAAGCATAATCGGGCTATGCTTATTAATCTTTACCGCAAATTAGGCTTTCAGGTGAAAGTGGCATCGTCTGAACAGGAGACTATCCAACTTGCCCATATATTGAAACCACAAGCAATTGTCACTGACAACCAGAAGGATTTGGATAACTTGAGCGGCTTAAACATGACTTGGGACTTGTGTAGACAGCGCGAATTGCGTGAGAGTATTATCTTCATGTTGTCGGCAGATTTTGTCGAGCCCATCTTTTTGTGGTACGGAGGCGACTGCTTTCTCTCAAAATACAACAACAAACCGGAAGACCTTGTCCATATATCAATGGAATACCTACACCATTAGAAAGGTATGCCTGTAAATCACAACCTTTCGTTTTCACGCGGCTTTGCGTCCTGGCGCAAAATCAAATGCGGGGGAGGATGCGCTTGAGGGTTTCGAGGTATTTGAACGCGCGGCCGGTGCCGAGCGCCACGCAGGCCATGGGGTTCTCGGCCACATAGGCGGCGATGCCCGTTTCCTTCGTCAACAGCTTATCGATGCCGCGCAACAACGCGCTGCCGCCGCACAGCAACATACCGCGTTCGATGACGTCGGAGGCGAGTTCAGGTGGGGTGCGTTCGAGCACGCCCTTCACCACGCCGGTGATTGCGCTCAGCGGCTCAATGAGGGCCTCGGCCACTTCATTGGTCGTCAGCGTCACCGTGCGGGGCAGGCCGTTGACCTGGTCACGCCCCTGAAACTCCAGGCTTTCTTCTTCATCCGCCGACACCGGAATCGCTGAACCGATCTTGATCTTGATGTCCTCCGCCGTTGAGTCGGCGATGACCAGCCCATATTTCTTGCGCACGTAGCTGGCAATGGCCTCGTCCAGCCGCAGGCCACCGACCCGGGCCGAGTTGGCCGACACCATGCTATTCATCGAGACGACCGCCGCCTGTGTCGAGCCGCCGCCGATCACCATCACCAGGTTGCCCGTCGGCGTCGCGACCGAAAGATCGGCTCCGTACGCGGCGGCCAATGGCTCGGGCAGTAGAAACGCCTCGCTCGCGCCGGCCTCCAGCGTGGCTTCCTGCACTGCGCGGCTCTCTACGCTGGTCACACCGTAGGGAACGCTGATGACGACCCGTGGCCGGAAGAGCCGAAACGGCCCGCAGATTTTTTTGATGATCTCGCCGAGCAAAGTGACGGTGACGTCGTAATCGGCGATCACGCCATCACGCAGCGGGTGGTTGACTTCCACCGTGTCGGGGGCGCGGCCTTGCATATCTTTGGCCGCTTGTCCCCATTCCACCATCTGGTTTTCGGCAGCGACCAGCGCGACGACGCTCGGCTCGTGCAGCACAATCTGGCCGCCGTCACACACCAGCACGTTCACAGTGCCGAGGTCAATGCCGAGTTCTTTGAAAAAGAGGGCCATAGAGAAGAGTCTACTGAGGAATGTCACCCTGAGCGCAAACGCATTGTCACCCAATTGCCGGCTTGTTGGCGCGCGAAGGGTCTTGCCTGGCAGCAAACTTCCATCGTATCTCGGGCGAGATGCTGCGTTCTGTGAACGACCACTTCGTTCAGCATGACAGGCTGCGATGTTAGCGGAGATCGTCGCCGCTGCCCATCGCGCCCGGCCCACGACGGCGGCGGGCCGTGTTGAGCCGCAGGGTCGAACGGCGCAGCGCCATCTCAGCTTCGAGGAAGGATTGCGATTCGCGCGGCGCGTTTTTGAGCGACTCCTCCGCTTTGCGGCGGGCCTCTTCGGCGCGGGCCACATCAATTTCGTCGGAGCGTTCGGCGGCATCCGCCAGCACCGTAACCAGATCCGGCTGCACTTCCATGAACCCGCCCGCGATGGCGAAGAACTCCTCGCGGCCCTCACGGCGAATCTTGAGTACGCCCGGTTTCAGCGCGGTGAGGGTGGGGGCATGATGGGGCAAGATGCCCATCTCACCATCCGCCCCCGGCGCGACGACGATATCCACGTCGCCCTCAAACACCTTGCGGTCCTGGCTTACGATTTCGCAACGGATTGGCATGTTAGTCGAGTAGTCGGGTAGTCTGGTGGTCGAGTGGTCGGACTGCACGACTATTCGACCACTTGACCATTTGACCAATTAGCCTTCGGCCAGCTTCTTCGCTTTGGCCCGCGCATCGTCGATGGTGCCGACGTAGCGGAAGGCTTCTTCGGGCAGGTCATCGGCCTCGCCGTTGAGGATGGCGCGGAATGAGTCCACGGTCTCTTTCAGTTTGACGTACACGCCCTTGATGCCGGTGAACTGCTCGGCGGTAACAAACGGCTGGCTGAAGAATTTCTCGATCTTGCGCGCGCGCGCCACCAGCACTTTATCGTCCTCGCTCAACTCGTCTACACCGAGGATGGCGATGATGTTTTGCAGGTTCCTGTAGCGCTGCAACACCCGCTGCACCTCGCGAGCCGTGTCGTAGTGATCGGCGCCGACGATGTTCGGGTCGAGGATGCGGCTGGTGGACGACAGCGGGTCCACCGCAGGGTAGAGGCCCTTCTCGGCGATGGAGCGCTCCAGCGAGATCGTGGCATCCAAGTGGGTAAACACCGCCACCGGGGCCGGGTCGGAGTAGTCGTCCGCCGGCACGTACACGGCCTGCATCGAAGTGATGGAACCGTTCTTGGTGGAGGTGATGCGCTCCTGCAACTCGCCCATCTCGTTGGCCAGCGTCGGCTGATAGCCCACCGCGCTCGGCAGACGGCCCAACAGCGCCGACACTTCCGAGCCACTCATCACGTAGCGGAAGATGTTGTCAATAAAGACGAGCACATCCTTGCCTTCGTCGCGGAAGTATTCGGCCATGGTCAGGCCGGTGAGGCCCACCCGCAGGCGCACACCGGCTGGCTCGTTCATCTGGCCGAAGACCATGACCGTGTCCTTCATCACACCGGACTCTTCCATCTCGCGGCGTAGCGCCGTGCCCTCACGCGTACGCTCGCCAATGCCGACGAAGACCGAGTTGCCCTTGTGAACGCGCGCCACGGAGGAAATCAGTTCTGTGATGATGACGGTCTTGCCAGTGCCCGCGCCGCCGAAAACGCCGGTCTTGCCGCCTTTGGTGAACGGGGCGATCAGGTCGATGACTTTGATGCCGGTTTCGAACACCTCCACGCGCGTCACCTGATCTTCAAACTTGGGTGCGGGCGCGTGGATGGGGCGCATCGTCGGGCTGTCCACCGGGCCGGCCTGATCAATCGGGCGGCCGAGCACGTTAAAGATCCGCCCCAAGGTGACCGGGCCGACAGGCACTTTGATCGCCGAGCCGGTGCCGACCGCCGCCATGCCGCGTTG
>JBQTJD010000103.1:0-2981 GCA_052387475.1 Anaerolineales bacterium
AGAAACACGCGGCGGTGAGTGCAACCAGCCCGCCGACGGTGATGAGCAGCCGCTGCACCTGCGCGGCGCTGAAGCCGACGTTGGTTGTCGTGGTCGTGCTTTTATCACCGGCCACGACATCGCCGCCTACGGTCACATCATCGCCGGCAGTGATGTTGAGGTCGTTGTCGGGTTTCTCGGGTTGATCGCTCATGTCGTACGGAAGGTGACTGTCACTGGCGTACCAACTTCAAAATTGCACAGGCCCGTAATGTCAGTGACAGTCACCTGAGATGGCGTCATGGTTTGACGCCGAGCTTCTCCGGCGTGAACGCATCAGGCAGCAACTCGCGCACGGTCGTGCGCTGCGTCACCTCACCCCGGCCATTGACGATGAAGACCGGCATGTCCAGCGCGAACTCCGCCATCACCTGCCGGCAACTGCCGCACGGCGAGCCGCCATTCTCCGTCGCCACCGCAATCGCCGTAAACTCGCGCTCCCCCTCGCTCACCGCTTTGAACACCGCCACCCGCTCGGCGCACAGGCTCACGGGATACGCGGCATTCTCGATATTGCAGCCGTCGTAGATTTTACCGGAAGCGGCCAGCAACGCCGCGCCGACGCGATAATGCGAGTAGGGTGAGTACGACCACTGGCGGGCTTCAAGGGCGCGGGCCGCCAAATCAAGCGGATCGAAATCACTCATCGGCGGCGGCCTCCGGTTGCGGCAGGGGTTTGGTGCCGAGGCGGCGCGGCGCTTCGATGGGTTCAGCCTCCGGCACAGGCGGTGTGAGCGTCGCGCGCACTTTGCGGATGCGGCGCCCGGTGACAGTGAGCACCTCGAACACCGCCGCGCCCGTCGTCACCTTTTCGTTGGCGGCGGGGATGTGGCCCAGCTGCCCGTAAATGTAACCCCCAAGCGAGTCGCTGTCCACCGATGCCAGCCGCGTGTTGAGCAATTCGTTGACTTCATCAATGTTGATGCGCGCGTCGAAGAGGTACTCGGTCTCGCTAATTTTTTCGGCGTAGACTTCTTCATTCACGTCAAATTCGTCGCGGATGTCGCCGACGATTTCCTCGACGATGTCTTCGAGGGTCACCAGCCCGGCCATGCCACCATACTCATCCACGACGATGGCCATGTGGGTGCGCCGCGCTTGCAACTCAGCCAGCAACTCGTTGGCCTTCTTCGTCTCCGGCACAAATAACGCCGGGCGCAAATGCCCGCGCAGGCTGCCCTCCAGTTTGCCGCTACGCCAGAGTTTGAGCAAATCCTTGGCGTACAGAATACCAAGAATGTTATCAATCGTATTTTCGTATATGGGCGCGCGGCTGTGCCCGGCGGCTAAGAGCGCGTCCACCGCCGTGGGCAGCGGCGTCTCCACATCGAGCGCCATCACGTCGATGCGCGGCACCATCAACTCGCGCGCCCAGGTATCGCTGATCTCGAAGATGGAGTAGATCATCTCCTTTTCTTCCTCTTCGATGGCGCCGCCTTCCTCACCCGCATCGACCAATGTTTTGATTTCTTCCTCGGTCACCAGCGGCACACGTTGCCCGGTAACGGGCTGTGAGATGCTGGCCGAGATCCACAGCAACAAACGCACCAACGGTGTGAGCAACCACTCAAGCAACGCCACCGCCGGCGCAAACAGGGTGGCGGTGGATTCGGGTGCGCGCAGGGCCAGAGCTTCGGGCAGGAATTCGCCGAGGCTGACGACGAGCATGGTGCCAATGAGCAGCGCGACGAAGAACACGAACCCCGCGACGCGCGGGTCGAGCACGAAGCCGGCAATGAGCGGCTGGGTGAATAGCGGTGTGAGCAAGAGCGCAGTCTGGCTGGCGATGCCAAAGCGGCAAAACGTCTGTGACAGGCGCAGAGTCGCGAGCAGCGTCGTCGCGTCCTCGGCCACGCGTACGGCCAACGCTGCCCCGCCCACATTTTGCTCGGCCATCTGCCGCAGCCGCGGCCGCGAGGCGTTGACGAACGCCGCCCGCGCTGCCGCCAACAGGCTGTTGAGGAGCAGGATGACGATGATAAAAATCAAACCGTAATTGAAATCAAGCATTGCTCACAACCGGTGAACAGTGAACAGTCAGCAGTGAACAGTCAACAGCTAGTGTCGTCAGTCGTTCCAGGCCTCGGTGATGTACTCGGGTGCAGACTCGCGCAAGGATTTCGGGGCATCACTGCAAAACGCGTGCGCCTTGGCGATCATCTCGCCGAGCAAGCGGCCAATTTCCTCGCAGCTTTGTCGAAGTAGAGCGGCCGGGCCGGCTTCGCAGTAGCCGCAGTCTAGCGCCGTGTCCAACCAATGCTGGGTTTCGTATTGCTCCATGTCGGCGTCAGTGAGTTTGCTCACGAAATGACTTTCGTATCGGCGCTTGGCCCATGCCTCAGCGATATTGGCGCCGATGGAACGCGACGACCGCCGAATCTGGCTCGTTAGAGAGTAGAGTTCGTCTTTCGGAAACTTGAGTGTCAGTTGATAAACGTTCTGCGATAGCTGTCGCGCCTTCTGATAGACCAGCAAGTCCCGGAAATTCCCCGCGTGTGGCAAGCTCTCCACGTATGTGCTCCTCAATGACCGTTCACTGTTCACTGTTTACTGTTTACTATTTACTATTTACTGTTGAATCTGCGAATCACCCGCGCCGGCATCCCCACCGCCAGCGAATCCGCCGGCACGTCTTTCGTGACGACCGAGCCAGCCCCGGTGCGCGCGCCATCGCCCAACGTCACCGGCGCCACCAACATCGTGTCACTGCCGATGAAAACGTTGCGGCCGATGACGGTCTTGTTCTTCTTCACGCCGTCGAAGTTGCACGTAATCGTGCCCGCGCCGATATTGCTCTCCGCGCCGATGGTGGCGTCGCCGATGTAGCTGAAGTGGCCCATCTTCACGCCCGGCCCGAGCGTGCTGTTCTTCACCTCGCCGAAGTTGCCCATGTGCGCGCCGCGTTCCAGCCGCGCGCCCTTGCGCAGATGGGCGAACGGCCC
>JBQTJD010000104.1:0-3231 GCA_052387475.1 Anaerolineales bacterium
GTGGATTGTGCAGCAGTGCCCGATCTGCTGGGAGCGCCAAACCGATACGGTCTGCTGCCATCTTGTCTGTGGGTTGTTGGAAGAGGCGTTCGCGTGGGCCTCGGGCGGTGGGCGCTACGCGGTGGAAGAGATCAAGTGCACGGCGCGCGGCGAACCGACGTGTACGTTTCGGATTGCGAAGTAGGAGCGACCCATGCCCGAAGAACAAAAGAAGGACGACAAGCCCATCGAAGTAAAAGACAATCTCGTCGAGACGAAGTACACCGTCGTCATCGGTGAGCAGACGGTGACGTATACGGTGACGACCGGTACGCTGGTGCTGAAGGAAGAGGTCGAGGGCAAAGGTGAAAAGGCCGGCGCGGCGGAAGGCGAGAAGCCCAAGGCGTCAGTGTTCTTTATCGCATATACGCGCGCGTACACGAACGATGACACGCCGGATAAAGCCAAACGCCCGGTGACGTTTTCGTTCAATGGCGGGCCGGGGTCATCGTCAGTGTGGCTGCATCTCGGCGTGCTCGGGCCGCGCCGGGTGCCGATGACGGAGATTGGCGACCTGCCGCCGCCGCCCTACACCCTCACCGATAACGAACACTCGCTGCTCGATGTGACCGACCTCGTGTTCATTGATCCGGTGAGCACCGGCTACAGCCGCCCGGTGGTGGGTGAGAAGGCCAAAGACTTTCACGGCTTCAAGAAAGACATCGAGTCGGTCGGCGACTTTATTCGCCTGTACACCACGCGCTACGGGCGCTGGCTATCGCCCAAGTTCCTCATCGGCGCGAGTTACGGCACTACACGCGCCGGCGGTCTCTCGGGCGATTTACAGGAACGGCACGGCTTGTATCTCAACGGATTGATGCTGGTCTCGGTGATCCTCAACTTCCAGACCGGCTACTTCAATCCCGGCAACGAACTGCCGTATGCGCTCTTCCTGCCGACGTATACGGCTACGGCGTGGTATCACCGCAAACTTGCGCCAGAGCTGCAAACGGATTTGCGCGCGGCGATTGCGGAGGCTGAACGCTTTGCGGCCAACGAGTATACGCTGGCGCTGATGCAGGGCGACGCGCTGCCCGCCGAGGAGCGCGCCCGCATTGTGGCGCAACTCGCCCGCCTCACCAGTCTCTCAACCGATTACATCGAGCGCACCGATCTTCGTATCAACATCATGCGCTTCGTCAAAGAACTGTTGCGCGCTGAGCGTCGCACCGTGGGCCGGCTCGATAGCCGCTTCACCGGCATTGACCGTGACTCGGCGGGGGAAAGTTTCGAGGAAGACCCGAGCTACACCAACATCCTCGGGCCGTACACCGCCGCCTTCAATCATTACGTTCGC
The DNA here is from genome assembly GCA_052387475.1 of Anaerolineales bacterium. Classification (GTDB taxonomy): domain Bacteria; phylum Chloroflexota; class Anaerolineae; order Anaerolineales; family UBA6663; genus JANWXR01. The sequence continues at coordinate 1,337 of JBQTJD010000104.1, forward strand.
GGCGAATTGAAGTTCGAGACCGACCTGCCATATGAGATTCTCAATCCGACGATCTGGCAGAACTGGAGCTACGCGCAGCACGAGAATCAGTACGTGAACGTGGCCGACACACTGCGTCGGGCGATGACGAGCAATCCCTATCTCAAAGTCTTTGTCGCCAACGGCTACTACGATTTAGCCACACCGCATTTCGCCACGGTGTACACCTTCAACCACCTCGGCCTCGACCCCAGTCTGCGGCAAAACTTCTCCATGGCCTACTACGAAGCCGGGCACATGATGTACATCCATGCCCCGTCACTGTCTCGGCTGAAAGAAGATCTGGCGGCCTTCATCCACAACGCGATGCCATCGCTGTAGGGGCGGGCAGCCGTCCGCCCCTACGCAATCCCATCAAACAAGTCGGTCTCCTTCACCGCGCCGTTGGCCGGGGGATACGCGCGCATATATGTTTCCTTTTGCGCGAAACGATTGAACACCCATTGCAATGGACCACGCGGAGGGCCGCCCGCCAACTGGCTCTTGTGCTGCGCGGAAGCGCGGTCTTTCCGCTCCAATGCTGCCTTGCTGATGGGCACTTCAGTATGAATGGGGAATTCTTCCATCAATTGCGTCACGTCAATATCCTTGTTGCGCCCGAAGCCTTTGGGGTTTTGCCCGAAGAGCAACATGAGCTGCACGGCCAGCTTGAGAAAGCGTTTGGGGAAGACGCTGAAGTACAGCTTCTGCGGCTGATACGCCGGGGCGGCTTCGAGGAACTGTGCCGGATCGCTCGCTGCGTGAAAGGCTTTGACTGTGGCGTTGTGGATGGCGATGTGGTCGGGATGCCGGTACCCACCGATGGGATCAAAGGTGAACACGACCTGCGGCTTGTGCTCTCGCAGCACCTTCACCACGCGCGCCGTCACCTCGTCTGGCGGCGCAGCGGCCAGCGCCTCAGGATGCGCATTGTCCAGCGAGCCGACCATCCCACTATCGCGATAGCCTAAGTGAATGACCTCCGCCAGGCCCAGTTCCTTCGCCGCGGCCGTCAACTCCGCCCAGCGCATATCGCCGGGGGTCGCGAAGCCGTGCATGTGCTCCTCATCGGCCGCGCCCACTTCGCCGCGCGTGGCGCAGACGTACAGCACGCGCACGCCGCGCAACGCGTATTCCGCCAGCGTGCCGCCGGGGCCGAACGACTCGTCATCCGGGTGCGCGCCGACGAACACCAGAGTGCGTGAAGGGGTTGTCATTTTGATGTATCCTCGTTGAAAGAAGATGGTTTTCCAAGCATCGTCCCAAAATCATATCGTAGCGCGCCAACGCGCACCAACCGTTTGCCCGAATCGTGCGTGATAGAATGACCGCCATGCTCGGCACAAAACCATTGGGGACAAAACCCCTGGGTCACCAGCCGCTGGGTAACCAGCCCCTCTCTCGCCCACCCATCGCCGCGCCCCGCCGGGATGCGGCCGCCCTCATCGCGCAGTTGGCCGCCAGCGTGGAGCGCGCCGCCGTCGTAGAGCGCAGCAAACTGCGGTTGATCCTCGCCGCCCTCATCGCCGGTGAGCATGTGCTGCTCGAAGATGTGCCCGGTGTGGGTAAGACGTTGGTGGCCATGGCGCTGGCGCTCTCGCTGGCGGCGGATTTCAAACGCGTGCAGTGCACGCCCGATTTGCTGCCGAGCGATATCACCGGTTCAAGCCTGTACGACCAGCGGCGGCAGGAGTTTGTCTTTGTACCTGGCCCGGTGTTCGCCAATGTGGTGCTGATTGATGAGATCAACCGCGCCACCCCGCGCACGCAGAGCAGCTTGCTGGAAGCGCTGGCCGAGGGACAGGTGACGACCGACGGCGTGACCCGCGCGTTGCCGCATCCGTTTTTTGTGATCGCGACCCAAAATCCTGTGGAGA
>JBQTJD010000105.1:0-6307 GCA_052387475.1 Anaerolineales bacterium
GTACGTTGCTCTCCCCCACTCTCTTTCTAACGGCCGGTCACTGCACGGAAGCGCCCGCCGCCCATATAGAGATTTGGTTTGATGCGGATGTGGAATCCGGCATCCCCGCCAACGGCTATCCTTTCAATGGTGATGTCGGCGGGACGCCCTACACACATCCCGATTACAACCCCAACGCCTTCTTCCTCTTTGACCTCGGCGTTGTGGTGCTGGACGAGCCATTCGCGTCGCCCAACGGCGTTTACGGCGCCCTGCCCCAGCAGGATGTGCTGGACCGACTGGCGCGGCGTCGCGGCTTGCAGAACGTCACCTTTACGGCCGTGGGTTATGGCCTGCAGGAAAGTTTCCCAGATGCGGCCTCCTGGCAGGAAAACAATGTGAGGGTTCGTATGGTCGCCCATCCTCGCCTGATCCAAATTAACGGGGGCCTGGTAGGCGATTTCTCTTTGTTGTTGTCCAACAATCACCACACTGGTGGCACCTGTTTTGGCGACTCTGGCGGACCCAACTTTATCGGGAGCTCCAACGTGGTGGGCGGGGTCACCTCTTTTGGCCTCAACGGCAATTGCGCCGGCACCGGTGGTGTCTATCGCGTTGACCCGGCCGACGACCTTAACTGGCTGTACGATGCGTTCGGCGCTCACCTGCCGTAAGCATCCCGTCCAATCGAAATCAGAATAGCTCTAATAGCCATTCGATCAACGCAACACAAACTGGCCGCCCTCTAAAACAGGGGCGGCCATTTTCTTCGCTCGGCTTGAAGGTGCAGATCGAGAACGGCCATAGTGGTACACGCTTGCCAAGCGTGTACCACTATGGCGTCCACTCACGGCAACGGACTCCATAGTTGCGAGAGGCCGACGGCCAGCGCAGCCAGCAGCGCACCCAGCGCGGCGAAGGCCACGCTGATCTCAGTGGTCTCATGCCTGGTGATGAGCGACGTCGGCAGACTTTGAAACACGGACTGCAACTCGCCGGCGCTGGTGGCTGCATAGTATTCGCCGCCCGTCATCGCCGACACCTCCCGCAGCGTTTCCTCATCAATGCCACGGCGGAAACCGCCGCCCCCACCCCCGCCAAAGCTCGGCCCGCCAAATCCGCCGCCGAACGGGTCGCCGAACTGGCACCCCGGCCCACCAAAGGGGCTCGACTCATTTTCCGTGCCAAAGCCGATGGTATACACCCGCACGCCGCGATCCGCCGCTTGCTGCGCGGCCTCCACTGGCTGAGGGCCGGCATTGCTCACCCCATCCGTGAGCAGCACGATGATGGCCGGCGCATACGCGCCTTTGGGCACTGGTAACACGTCAACGCCGGGTGAGCCATCGGCCACGCTGGGCGCGACGTTCGGATCAATCTCCGCAATCGTGTCAAGTGATTTGAGAATGGCGCTGCCGATGGCCGTCCGGCGGCCGGTGGTCAAACTCACAATCGCGTCCTGCAAAATTTCCTGATCGTTGGTCGGCAATTGGATCGTCTCCGCGAAACCGGCGAAGGCGACCAGTCCAATCTGCGCGTTCGCCGATTGCCCTTGCACGAACGAGAGCGCCGCGGCTTTGGCCGATTCGAGTCGATTGGGCAGGATATCGGTGGCGCACATGCTGCGCGAGACATCCATCGTCAGGATAATGGTCGTCTGCCCGGTGGGCACGCTGACGATAGCGACGGGCCGCATGAGGGCCATCGCCAAACTGGCGAACGCGAAGAGGAACAACACAAACGGCAGATGCCGCCGCCACCAGGCGTAGCGCGGCATGGCGTCGCGCACCAGGCTCAGGCTGGAGTAACGCACCACAAAACGTTGCCGGCGACGCAGCCGCCAAATGTAAACGGCAATCAGCAGCGGGATCAAGCCCAGCAACAGAAAAAATCCAGGCCACAACAAGTCCATCATCAACCTCCCAACGCGCCTTACTTACTCAGTCACGCCGGCCTGTCATTCCGAGCCGCATAAGCGCAGCGACATTCTGCGGCCAGGAATCTCTACTGATGACCAGAGATTCCGCGTTCTTCGAACGACGCTTCGCTCGGAATGACATCCATCGTTGCGCATGGTCGACGCTGAGGACACATTCACGGCCAGCGGCTGAACCACAGCAACGACAACGCGCCGCCAACAAGCAACATCGCCAATCCGACCCCGGCCAGAATGGACGTGATCTCCATGCTCTCCGACTTCAGCGCCAACTGTGGAGTGAGATTGGCATAGATCGCCGTGAGGTCGTCTTGACTCTCGGCGTTGAAATATTCGGCGTTGGTGAGTGCGGCGATTTGTTGCAGCGCGTCTTCATCCAACTGTGTGTGCACGGTGAAACCTTCAACTTGCAACGTGGCCCCCAACGCGCTGCCGATGCCGACGGTGTAAATACGGACTTCGCTCTCGGCGGCGGACTGCGCGGCGGGCAGCGGGTCGGGCGGCACGGTGTTCTCGCCATCGCTCAGCAAAACAATGGCGGCGGAGGGGTATTTCCGCGCCGGCTCCGGCGTCGGGGGCCGGGTGGTGTAGCTTTCAGGATTTGGTTCGGGCGTGGGCTCGGCGGCGGCAATGACCTCGAGCGAGACGCGGATGCCGCGCGCCAGCGAGGTGCCGCGCTCGGGCGCCAGCCGATCAATGGCGGCGAGGATGTCGGCCTGGTCGTTAGTCGGCGTTTGAACGGAAAAGCCGCTGTCACTGAAGGCCACCACGCCGATCTGCACCGTATCCGGCTGGCGTTCCACAAAATCCCGCGCCGCTGCCTTGGCCGCCTCCATCCGCGTCGGCTGCAGATCATCCGCCGCCATGCTGCCCGACACATCAAAGGCCAAAATCAATGTGCCCTCTTGGCGCGGCAAACTGACGACGGCCTGTGGTCGCGCGAGCGCGAAGAGAAGGAACGCCAGCGCCAGCAGCGAGAGCAGCGGTGGGATGTGGCGGCGCGCGCCGATGTTGCGCTGCGCGGGCAGCGGCCCAAAGCCGAGGCTGCCGTATGCGGTTGCTAATCGGCGACGCCGCTGTTGCAGCGCGAGATACCAGGCCACCATCAACGGGAGGGTGATCAACAACCACAGCATCGCGGGCCAGAGGAACGTCATCGTTTACTTTCGCCGTTGCTGCCGTTGCCGGGCAAAGCGCACAATGGCGCGCACCAGATCATCTTGCGTGGACAGTGACAGCATCTCCACGCCGGCGCGTTTAAAGGTTTCGGCGAGTTGCGTCTCGCGTCGCTGCGCGGCTTCATAAAATCGTTGGCGGAACTTTTTGTCGCGCGTATCCACGTACAGTTGCTCGCCGGTCTCCGCGTCTTCCATAAACATCGGGCCGACATCGGGCAGTTCAACTTCACGCGGATCCCACAGGCGGATGGCGAGGACTTCGTGCCGGCGGCTGAGAAGATTCAGCGGGCGCTCCCATCCCGGCGCGCTGATAAAGTCCGAGAGAAGAAAAATCAACGAGCGCCGTTTGATCGCGTGCAGACCAGCTTCCACCAGCGGCGTGAGATTCGTGGCCGGCGCTTTCGGCAGCGGCGGGTGTTTGAGCAGATCGTTGACGAGGCGCAACACTTGCAAGCGCCCGCCGCGCGCGGGGAGGGTGCGTTCGACGCGGCTGCCATAGAACAACGCGCCCACGCGGTTGCCGTGCCGGGTAAGCAAACGCGCGACCGTGGTGACGAAATCAATCAACACCGCACGCTTGTGGCTGTGGACAGTGCCGAAGTCCATCGAGGGGCTCAGATCCAAAAGAAACCAGGCCGTGATCTCGCGGTCTTCGTGATACTTCCGCACGTACGGCGTGTTCATCCGCGCCGTGACGTTCCAATCAATGTAGCGAATATCGTCCTCGGGCTGATACTCGCGCAGATCGGCGAAGTCCACGCCGTAGCCGTAGAACAGGCTGCGGTAGTCGCCCTGCAGCAAGCCATCGAGCCGGCGGATGACGGTCCAATCCAGCCGCTGCAACAGGCGTTCGGGTGGCGTCGCCTTAGGCGTCATGACGCCCGGCGTCGTGACGACCGGCGAGGCACGTTCAGACGGCGACTCGAGCAACGAGGCGTTCACGGAGCGGCGCCACCGGGATGGGCAAGCGGTCGAGAATCTGTTTCAGCACGTCATCGCCGGTCACGTTGTCGGAGAGCGCTTCATACGACAGCACCAGGCGATGGCGCATCACATCGAAGGCCATGTCCAGCACATCCTGCGGCACCGCCTAGTTGCGTCCGCGCACAAAAGCCAACGCGCGCGCGGTGAGAATCAAGTTGATCGAGGCGCGCGGGCTGGCGCCAAACATGATGTATCGTTGCAGTTCGGGCAGGCGGACGTCTTTGGGCTGGCGCGTGGCGGTCACCATCCGTACCGCGAACTCGATGAGGGCCGGGTCCACGTACACACGATCCGCCGCTTGTTGCAGGCTCAATAGCTCATCCGTCGTCACCACCTTCTGCACCGCTTGCAGCATGCCCGTCATCCGTTCGACGATGACGAACTCCTCGGTCGAGTTGGGATAGCCCACGAGCACTTTGAGCATGAAGCGATCCACCTGTGCTTCGGGCAACGCGTACGTCCCCTCGGTCTCGATGGGGTTTTGCGTAGCGAGCACGAGGAAGGGATTGGGCACGCGGAAAGTCTCGCGGCCAATCGTCACCTGACGCTCCTGCATCACTTCGAGCAACGCGCTCTGCACCTTGGCTGGGGCGCGGTTGATCTCATCCGCCAGCAGCAAATTGGTGAAGACCGGGCCGAGCGAAGTGTTGAACTCGCCGGTCTTTTGATTGAAGATGCGCGTGCCGACGAGATCGGCGGGCACGAGGTCGGGCGTGAACTGGATGCGCTTGAACTCGCCGCCGATGGCCTCGGCCAGAGTCTTGATCGCCATCGTCTTGGCCAGTCCCGGCACGCCCTCAACGAGGATATGCCCACGCGCCAGCAGCGCCACGACCAACCGCTCAAGCAGATGATCCTGCCCGACGATGACCTTCTTCACTTCATACAACACCCGCTCCATCGGCAGGCCTGTCTCGGTTTTTTTGTAGTCCATCAGTCCACTCCAATAGTCAACAGTGGGCGGTGAACAGTAAACAGTTACCGTTCACTGTTCACTGTTCACTTTCTAATACGGTGGCAAACCGGCCGCGCCGCCAGCGACGTTGATGGGTACTGCAAACCCGATGCCGATGAAGACTTCCTGTTCGGTGGGATTGACGATGCCGGTGACGATGCCGACCACTTGGCCGTAGCGATTGAGCAACGGGCCGCCGGAGTTGCCGGGGTTTACGGCCGCGTCAATCTGAATCAAGCCTTCAATCCTTCGCGAGCTGGTCTCGGGTTGAAAGGTGCGGTCGAAGCCGGAGATCACCCCGGCGCTCATCGAGCTGTACAGACCGAACGGATTGCCGACGACGTAGGCCTCGTCGCCGACGTGCAGCGCGCCGGGATTACCGAGCGTCGCAGGCACGAGCACCGTCGGCAATTGGTCGGCACGCACGACGGCGATGTCGTTCTCCGGCTGTTCGGCCACAATCTGCCCGGCCGACTGTGTGCCGTCGGCAAATGTCAGTGTGATCGTTTCCGCGTTAGCGACCACATGCAGGCTGGTGAGGATATCGCCCTCGAGGGTGACGACCACGCCGCTGCCCAACCCGCCCTCGTCATTGGGTCTTGTCGTTTCGATGAGGACGAGTGAGGGACGGACGGTTTGATAGACGAGCGATGAAGTGGCCGGCGCCGGGGTTGCGCCGGCCAGCACTTCGGCGACGGCGTTGTTGATGTCTTGAGACGTGAGCGGCCTCGGGCCGGGGAAGAAGAAACCGTACAGCAGCAACGCGGACAATGCGGCCACAATCCCGGCGATGAACAGTATTAGGCCACGCCAACGCGAGATGTTTCGTTGAAGACGCGTGCGCCACGGCTCTGCTTGCGGCGGAGTTGGCTCGCTCGTAATCCCCCGTTCACCACGCGAAGGAGAGTGCATCAAGTTAATCGGGCCGAGAGACGGGCCGCTGAAAGGTCAGCGTTGCGGCCAATGTAACACAAAATCGCGCCGCAATTTCTAAGATGACGATGAGACGGGCACGGGGGAAGGAACGTCAACGGATTGAACGAATAACTCGGATTGTAGTTGTACGCAGCTATCATCCGTTGAATCCGCGTAATCCGTTGACAAACCTGCGGCCAAATCTGGTAGAGCCGTTTATCATTGGGGCGTAATGCGCTGGCCACAGACATTGAGCAAGGTGCGGCGCACCGGCCATGAGATTACTCGGACGGGGCCTGGAATATCAGCAATTGCTCAAGCCCGCGGCGTTGCGACACGGAGTCGGCCGGGGTTTCGCGC
>JBQTJD010000106.1:0-6691 GCA_052387475.1 Anaerolineales bacterium
GCGTCAACGATGAAGTGCATTGAGTGGCGGGTGACGAGTGACAAGGTTTTCACACCCGTCACTTGAGTTTTCGAGCCGCCAATTGCGCCATAATCTCCGCATGGCGTTGTTTGTTGATGGGATACAACCACACGGGAATGAAGCTGATGAGGAGGACGATGGCGGGCAGCAGGCTGACAAACCATTGCAGCGTGGTGAGCACGGCTTCGGGTTGCTGCGCAAGGTCGGCGTTGAAGCCCGCCGCGCCGATGGCGAGGTTGGATAGCGCGATGCCCAGTGAGATGCCGAGCTTTTGCAGAAAGACAAAGAAGCCGTAGAAGATACCCTCGCGCCGGTGACCGGTTTCCAACTCATCCAGTTCGATCACATCCGGCAACATGCTCCATGGGATAAGGTAACCGACGGCCACGCCCACGCCGGCCAGCGGGGCCAGCACGTACAGCGGGTTGATGTCGCCGCGCGGCACGAAGTACAGGGCGATGCTCACCAGCACCCAGAACGCCATCCCCACGTAATACACGTTTTGCTTGCCGATGCGGTCGCTCACCCGTGTCCAAATCAAAATAAAGATGAAGGCCGAAAGCTGCACGCCGATGACGAGCAACGAAAACTGTGGCACTGCCTCCGGGCCGATCCAATATTGGACGTACAGAAAGAGATTGTTCTGCACGAACTGGATGCTGAGCCACGACAGTAAATAAATAATCGTGACGAAGATAAAGGCGCGATTGCTAAACGCGATGCGCAGGCCTTCGAGGAAGCTCGGCTCGTCTTTCGTTGGCGCGGCGACGCTCGGCGACTCGCGCGTGACGGCGAAGGTGAAGAAGTTGGGCAGGATGAGGAAGATCGCCCAGATGGCGGCGCTGACGGCGTTGCCCGTTACCGGGTCAGGGAACGCGCTGACGATGATGGGATGCAGCGCCGCCGCCGTCACGCCGCCGAGGATCGAAAAGCTGAAGCGGTACATGTTCAGGCTGGTGCGCTCGTCGTAGTCCTGCGTCAGTTCCGGCGTGAGCGCCGTGTACGGCACGTTGACGGCGGTGATGGCCGTGTCGAGCAGCAGCGCGACGACGAGGTAATACCAAAACTTGCCGGTGGCATCGAGCGGCGGCACGAACCAGTGCAAAGCGAAGGCCAGCCCGAAGGGAATCGCGCCGAAGAGCAGCCAAGGACGGCGACGGCCCCAGCGTGTGTGGGTGTGGTCGGTCAGCCAGCCGAAGATGGGGTCGTTGACGGCGTCCCAGATTTTGACGATGAGGAAGATGAGGGCGACGATGGTCGGCTCGAGCCGCGCCACCTGTAGCAGAAATGCATTGAGATAGAAGCCATTGATGGCGGCCACAATCGCCGGACCGAGGTCGCCCGCGCCGAAAGCGAACTTGGTGAGGAACGAAAGTTTCTGCGGTTGGGCAGGTGCGGTCATTTTGGCTCCATACGAAGAATCTCTCGCAAAGCTCGCCAAGGGCGCAAAGAGTCGCTTCGCTTGCGCTTGGCGACCTTGGCGTGCTTGGCAAGAGCCAATTTACTTCGATTGCAGATCAGCCGCCAACTGCCGCCACGCCGCGTCTTCCGCGCCGGGGTTGCAGGGGCGATAGAGCGTCACGCGGTCAATTAATCCCGCATACCGCGCGGTGAGCGGGGCTGCGAGTTCTTCAAAGGATAGGGCAGTCACGGCAAACTCGTGCAGCATCTCATCGGTGATGAGGGCGGGCATCTCGGCCCAGCCGCCGCGCGCGGCCAGCGACGACAACTGTCCTCCGACCGCACCCCAGCCGTGATGGTCAAGCACCGGGCGATACGAGGGCGTCGAGGCATAGAACGAAAGCTGCTGCCGTGCATATTCGCGCTCGGCGGCGGAGGTGATGACGAACAACGAGGCCGCAATACTTACGGGAGCCGTTCGCCCGGCTTTGGCCGCGCCGTCCGCTATCGCCGGGCGGAGCACATCGCGCAAATAGCTGGCCGTGTGAAATGGGTGGACGTGGAAGCCATCGCACACCTCGCCGCACAATTTGGCAAGCCCTGTATTGACACCGGCAATGTAGATGGGAATGTGCGGGTGTTCGATGGCGCCAGGGCTGAAGAACGGCGTCATCAGCGTGAGCTTGAAATACTCGCCCCGGAAGTTGAGCTTCTCGCCGGTCTGCCAACAGTTCCAGATCGCGCGCAGGGCCAGCACCATCTCACGCAGTTTGTTCACGGGGGACTCGGGCCAGGTCATGCCGAAGCGTCGCTCGATGTGCGGCTTCACCTGTGTGCCGAGGCCGAGCATGAAACGCCCGCCGGATTGCTGCGCCAAATCCCACGCCGTATGCGCCAGCGTCATCGGGCTGCGGGCAAAGGCGATGGCGACCGCTGTGCCGAAGCGCAGTTGTTGCGTGTGCTCGGCGATGAGGGCCAGCGGCAAAAACGGATCGCGCTGCGTCTCGCTTGTCCAGACCGCATCTACGCCCACAGACTCGGCGGCGCGTACTAACGCGGGGATGTCGGCGAGGGGAGTGGACATGAAGGCAAGATCCAACTTCATAGAGTCTGCACTTTCAAAACGTGGAGGGTCCCCTCCACGCTCCACCCTCCACTCACTTTACGCTCCATCCGGCGATGTCATCAAACGTCACAGTGAGCGTATCGGTCACGATGGGGCGGGCGTAGACGCCGAAGCGGCCCGGGCCGGAGAGGCTGGCGTCGGTGATGGACAGCAGCGTCGCGCCGTTCGCCACAAAATCCAACCGGTCACCGATGGCGCGCACGGCCAGTACGTTCACGGCGTTCGGGCCGACCTTCACCGCCGCGTTCACGCCGCTGGCAGCGAGAAAACGATAGCGTCCGTTCTGCAAGACCTGCGCGCGCGCGCGGCCATCGCACGTCACGCCAAAGAGATAAAAGTTCGACTCATCTTTCAAGCGCACTTGCAGTCCGTAGTGATCGTCCGGCGTGCAACGCGCTACGCTCGCTGTGGCTTGATAGAAAAAGTCTACCGCCGGCTCCATCAGCCCATAGCTGTAGCCGAGCGAGGGACGCCTGACGCTCAATGTCAACACGCCGTCGCCGATTTGGCTGTTGATGGGTTCGAGCTGGCGAAGGATCCAACGGTAGCGCGCGCCGGTGGGCGAGGGGTCAAACGACTCGGCGAACAGCACCGAGCCTTCACCACTCGGTGGGGTGAGGGGCGGTAGAGTGGCGGTGAATGTGGGCGTGGCGGTGGGCGTGCGCGTCGGAACTGGAGTGCGTGTAAGAGTCGGGGTGCGCGTCGGAACTGGCGTCCGGGTGGGTGTCGGCGTGCGTGTTTGAGTTGGGGTTTGAGTTGAAGTCGGGATAATAATGGCGGTAACCGTCGCGGTTGCTGCGCCGCTCGTCTCGGTCGGGGCGGGCGTGTTTGTGGCTTGTGGGGCACGCGTGTTTGCCGGCGGCGCGGTGGTCGTCGAGGCCTCTGCCGAGGGTGAAGCGCTGGGTGATTCGACGGCGGCGGCAAGGGCTTGCGTCGCGGTTGGGGCAGCCGCTGTTCCCCCACTCAGGTTGAAGTAAATCCACACGCCCACGGCGACAGCCAGGACCGCAATCAATCCGTAAAAAATAAATCCGAAGATGCGGTAGCGTTGCCGCACCCGCGTGTAGCGGCGGGCGGGTGCGCGTCGGATGAGGGGCGGGTTGGTATCGTTCGGGCCGAAGTAGGGGCGGGCCTCCGGGCCGGTGGGGCGGCTGAGATCGCTGGCGCCGCCCGCGCCTCGACGGCGCATACGTTGCTCAATCGGCGGCTTCACTACCGTCACGTGCGGGAGGATGCCGGCGATGATTTCCACCGTGATGCCCGGCACGTTGTTGAGGTCGCCCAGCCCTCGGAAGGGGCGCGTGGCGATGATGCGCTCGGCCAGCGTGTGATCGACGCCGGGCAGTTGATCGAGCGCCTCAATCGAGGCCGTGTTCAGATCGAGTAACGGGGAGCCGGATGCGGTTGCCAAAGGTTGGGCCAATGCTTTCGCCCGGCGGCCTAAGCGTTCTCCGAGCCGAAAGCGCGGCCATTATACTCGTTTGGGCTGGACGTACTATCGAAGGCTGCGTCTGGTCTTCATACAATTTGCTCACCCACATCTCACACCATCATGGAGGGAAAAGTCATGTCGCTTCGACTGCAATTGCGACAATGGATTGGCACGGCGAGTACGTTGGCGCTGGCCCTGTGCGTGGCCGTCGCGCCGGTCTCGGCGACGGTGTTGAAGTTGAGTTCGCAGACCAATCAGCACGGCAATGTCCACGGATGGCAAGTCAGCCTCAACGGACAATACGCGGTGTACGGCGCCGACCGGCTCGGCGACGGGAGCGATGAAATCTACAGTGTGCCCATCGCGGGCGGCACACCGGTACGGTTGAACGTTACCCCTGAGCCAGGACGTCAAGTGGGGCTGTATGCGATCAGTCCGGACAGCCAGTGGGTGGTGTACATCGTACCGCAGCAAAGCGGGCAGGGGTTGGCAACCCCGGCGGAATTGTTTCGCGTGCCGATTGGCGGCGGGCCGAGTGTGAAGCTAAGCGGCCCGCTGGCGGCTGGGGGCTTTGTATGGAGTTTTATTATTAGCCCGAACAGCGCCCGCGTCATTTATCGTGCTTATCAGGGAGCCAATGATGTTTACGAGTTATACAGCGTGCCGCTGGACGCTTCAGCACCGCCGGTCAAACTCAACCCGACACCGACCACCAACGGTGATGTGTCTACCTTCTATCGCGTTACTTCCGATAGCAGTCGCGTGGTGTACGTCGCCGATCAAGACACGAACGATGTGGATGAGTTGTATAGCGTACCAGTGACAGGTGGCAGCGCCATCAAGCTAAACACGCCGTTGGTCATGGACGGAGATGTGGGCTTTCAGGCTGGGGGCGAATTCTTCACACTCAGTCCGGATGGGGCGCGAGTCGTGTATTATGCAGATCAGGAAACCGATGGTCGAATGGAGTTGTTCAGCGCCTCTGTTTCCACAGCGGCTTCCAGCGTCAAGCTGAATGTCGAGTTGACCAGCGGCCATGTGTCTCCGGGCGCTGTTCGTCTCAGCCCGGACGGCAGTCGCGTACTCTACGCCACCAGCGTCGTCAGTTTTACCCTGTACAGCGTACCAGTTAGCGGGCCGGCAAGCGCCTCAGTAGTTCTGATTTCCGGGAATTTTCCTTCAGTTTTCGGTTCGTTTTCGGCGGATGGCAACACGGTGGTAGGGTATCGTCCCGACGGATCAATGGGATCAATGCTTGGTGCGACTCTTATATCGGTGCCCGCGACCGGCCCGGCCAGCAGCGCCATCACGCTGGCGACTGGTGTTCAGACACTTCAGTATTCGGGCGGCAGCCGGGTGGCCTACTCTGTACCCACCAATGGCGGCTCCAGCATTGATGTTTACGGTGTGCCGGTCATTGGACCCTCTACCGCAGCAGTACGGTTGAACGCGCCGGCAGTGGAAGGTGACCAAGGCTATCGCCTCAGCCCGGATGAGACGCGGCTGGTGTACGAAAGTTCTGACCTGGGCGGCAACCCACGTGAGTTGTTCAGTGTGCCCATCACCGGTCCCTACACCGACAGCATCAAGATCAGCGGGCCATTGGTGAGTGGGGGCGATGTGGAGTATTACTTTGGCTTCGCCTTCACGCCCGACGGCCAGCGAGTTGTGTACCGCGCCGACGCCGAGACGGACGGCAAGATCGAACTGTACGTCACCGACGAGGGAAACCTCGTGAGCAATAAAGTCTATCTGCCGCTGGTGCTCCGCTAACCAAGCGGCCACACATCACAAAGAAACCGGCCCGGTCTGCAAGACCGGGCCGGTTCGATTCTTCGCAAGACAAAAGCGACCAACGCACCGCAGGTGCGCGGCTCCAGCGAAAAGTTCAGTCAAAGCTCAGTTGCGGCGAACGATCCCGCTGGCGGCTGTGTCGCTATCGTCGGGCCTCGGCGTGATGAACCCGACAACGCTCAGCGCGATGAACAATAACAGCACCACCGCAATCCCCGTTCCGACGATGATGAGCCACATGGCGTTTCTCCTCCACCTCATTAAACACTCAGCGCCACGCTTAGTATCGCCTCAATGAACGCAGGAACACATCCCGCTTACGGGGGATTTTGGCATTCGGTGATTCTGCGGAGGTGTGGAGCAGACAGAGGCCTTTCGCGCGCGACCACTCGGAAAATGCCTGGGCTGTGCAGTCGCGCTCAAGGTGACATTCACACAGGTATTGCGTCTTTTGGCTCGTTCATACGAGCAGGGACTATAATTCCGGGCATACCTGCCCCGCAGACACGCCTCATGCCGCACAAACACGCGCTCGTCATTGGCAGTAGCGAGTTCACCGACCCAAAATTGGCGCGGCTCATCACGCCCGCCGAAGACGCGACGGATTTGGCGACGGTGCTGCAGGCGGTCGAGATCGGCGGCTTCGACTCCGTCACTGCGCTGGTCAACGAGAGCGTGGAGAACGTCCGCACCGCCATCGAAGCTTTCTTCGCGGATAAGGGCCTGGACGATCTGTTGCTGCTGTACTTCTCCGGTCATGGCATCCGCGACGATCAGGGCCAGCTCTACCTGGCGGTCAAAGACACGCAGACGCATCGCCTGCGCTCCAAAGCCATCCCCGCCAACTTCATCACCGAGAGCATGGATCACAGCCGCTCGCGGCGGCAGGTGTTGATCCTCGATTGCTGCCACAGCGG
>JBQTJD010000107.1:0-3300 GCA_052387475.1 Anaerolineales bacterium
GGGTTGTGGAAGCCGATACTCTTGGCGATTTCCAGCATTAACGTGTATGGATTGAACAGAAAGACTGCGGCGGCATCTACCTGTAATTGGTTGATGGTCTCTTCTAAAACCGTTTTGAGCGCCAACCGCGAGTCTGTTGGGCTGAGGATGGCAAGGTCAATCGCACGAAGCGACTTGAGACGATTTAGTTGTTGTTCAATTTCCTGCTCAGCCTGTTTGCGCGCGGTGATGTCAATCGAAAGAACAAAGACGCCCTCCGGAACGGGGTGAATCCTGAGCTCAAACCAACCGGTCGTGCCATCTGGGAACGTAAATTCATTCTCGGTATCAAGCGAGACGCGCTCCTGGAGACAGCGCTGCAACAGGGCATAGGTCGCCGTCCCTTCGATTCCGGGATACATCTCCATCATCGTGCGACCCAGGAGCTCGTCCGGGGTGCGGCGCCCGTGCCGGGCGGCTGCCGCATTGATATAGAGATAGCGCCAATCGAAGCCGATGATCTGGCACCCCTCCAGCATGTGGTCGAGAATGTCGTAATGAGGTTGCATTACCGCCCCTCCCTGACGTGCCGCTAAAATATCCATCATCTACTGAATCCGCTCGATGTTTTCATACAACTGATAGGTTCGAACAATATACCGTCCGGATCAGATGTCCTGGCCCGACACCGCGACCCAAACCCTGAGATGGCATGGTTAACCCACGATACCAAACCGGGTTAGAACCCTCAGATAGCCATCATCGGAAAAAGTTGGGAGGGACGGACTTATGGCTTGCGCGTTGAGGAGGGTGTCGCAGTCGGCGCGGCGGTGACCACAGCGGTGACGATGATTGGCCTCGGCGTGCGGGTGGGTGTGCTTGTGACGGTCGGGCGCGGGGTACGCGTGGGGGTTGGCGTGCGGGTGTTGGTCGGCGTGTACGTGGGGGTGAAGGTGTTGGTCGGATACGGCGGCAAGCCGGTGAGCGCGGGTGCGGCGCCCTCCACTTGCCCGACGCCTTCCTGCAAAATCACAAAGTTGGTCTGGCCCGGAACCACCTCCACAATCGCTTCAATCTCTTTCACTTCGCCGATGGGGCCGGGGACGATGAGTTGGGGCGCGGCGGCGATGCCGACCAACCCGGTTCCGGGGTCGTCGGGCGCAAGTGTGGCGGTGGGTGCCGCTTCGCTTATCGCAAACGGCGCGGGACGCTGCAAGCCGAGCGTGACTTTGATCTTATACCGGCCGGCGGGCAGGTCGGAGATGGCGAAGTTCTCGCGCCACTCCTCATCCGGCTTGGCGACGCGGTCTTCACCGTACGAATAAATGCTGTACAGCAACCGGTCCTCCATGTCGTAGATGTCAATCGGCGTGCTCTCGATGTATTGGCCCGACTCCGAGAGCAGTTGCCCGGCCAGCACCCCCCAGCCTGCATACGGTGCAATCCACAGTTCCGGGTTGCGCGTGGCGAAGTAACTGTTCGCGCCGACGCGCACCTCAAAGTGCACGTGCGGGCCGGTGGTGTTGCCCGTCACGCCCACCCAGCCGAGTATCTCCCCGGTCTGCACGCGCTGGCCGATGAAGAGATTGTTCTGCGCCTCCATGTGCGCGTACAGCGTGATGAGCTTTTGATTCTTGTAACCGAAGTCGTGTTGAACGGCAACGGCGATGCCGTACGGGTCATCGGTGCGGCGCGGGTCGAAGTTGAACAACCCCCACCCGGCCCAGATCACTTGCCCCGGCGCGACGGCGACAATCGGCGTGCCCAGCGGCGCATCCACATCAATGCCGGCATGCACGTTCATCTGCCCGAAGTAGTCGGTGCCGTAGCGGTAGGTCGTCAGCGGATAGTTCACGCTATCCGAGGCGATTGGGCGCGTGAACCAGAAGTGATCTTGCGGCCTGATAGAAAGCGGCGCGGGTTGCAGCGGCGGACGCCAGCCCTCCGGCGTGGCTAGCGGCACAGCGGTTCCGAACGCGATGCTCTGCAACGGATTGTTCGGGTCGAGTGTGGGCACAGAGACGGGCATGAAATTCGGCAGCAGCGTCACCGCGATCCCCGGTGTGGCGGTCGGCCCTGGCACAAAGGCTACCCGTGTGGGTTGCGCCACGACGGGCGCAATATCCACCATCGGCGTCGCCACCGCCGCGACCGCGCCCTCACTCGCGCACGCGCTAAAAACCAAGCTCGCAATTAGCAGCGCGCTGCCACCTGCCACTTGCCCCTTGCCCCTTGTCACGGTCTGACCTCAGTCGGCTCGCGGGTCGGCGTCGGTTGAATGGGCGTCACGGTGATGACGACGGTGATGACGATCGGCCTCGGCGTGCGTGTGGCCGTCGGCGTGGCGGTCGGGCGCGGCGTACGCGTGGGCAATGGCGTGCGCGTGGCGGTGCGCGTCGGCGTGCTGGTGATGGTGGGGGTGGGCGTGATGGTGGGCGTGCCGGTGGGCGAGGGCACCGGCGTCTGCGTGGCGACCTGCCCAGCGCTGTACACTTCGCGCATCGCATCGAGCCAGTTCAATCCACCGCGATGCTCGTAGCGCCAGTACAACACGCCATCGAAGAACGAGCGCCAATTGTTTTGCGCAGCCACCCGCGTCCAGCCGTAATCTTCGGCCAGCGTCGTGAAATCCACAAAGTAGCCGGCCGGGATGGCGCGGGCGAACTCGCCTCCGGCATCATATGGCTCCGGGCTGCCGGAGAAGCGCGTGCGGAAGTCCCACGGCGGCAGGCGCAATGGCTCACCCAACGTGCCATCCTGTTTCGCCGGGCGCACCCACACGCGCCAGTACGTGCGGAAGGTGAAGTCCTCGCGCGTCACCTCCACCCAGCCGTTCTGCGCCGCGCCGCGCGAAAAATCAAAAGCCCGGCCCGCCTTCAGCCAGGTGTCGCGCTCCATCGTCGGGGGCAGCGGCGCGCGCGGTTCCACCAGCGCGTTGTCGAGCGTGCGCAGAAAATCCCACCCCAACGATTGTGAACTGGTGTTGCGCAAACCGTTGAAGGCATCATCCACCCGGTCGGAAAGGCGCGGGTCGGCGGCGGTGACGTCGG
Organism: Anaerolineales bacterium; assembly: GCA_052387475.1. Lineage (GTDB taxonomy): Bacteria > Chloroflexota > Anaerolineae > Anaerolineales > UBA6663 > JANWXR01. The sequence goes on from JBQTJD010000107.1 coordinate 3,030, forward strand.
GCAACGGCACGAGGGCGATGGCCGGCTCGCCGTTCGACGGTTTGGAGATCACCTCCGTCCACAATGGCGCATCGGAGGCCTGCGCGGCGACGGCCATTGCGCCCGGCAAGTCCTTCGGCAATGAGACGTTGGCCCAATCCAATGAAGTGACGCGCCCCTGCGCGGGCCGATAGAAGATGATGGGCTGGCCGAGTTGCCCAAGCGGCGCGACCTGAATGTGATCGCGTCCGCTGTCTTCGGGCGAGACGCTCATCAGCGATTGGCCGTCGGG